>NZ_PVWO01000031.1 GCF_003003845.1 Chamaesiphon polymorphus CCALA 037
GTCTTGATTTGCTGTCTTGTCTTGACGCGCTAATCCGTCGGGTTTCCCGACGAGCGCAAATCGCTATCCACTATTCACTATCCACTACCCTAAAACCTACTGACAGAGTTCGATCTTGTGTGATAAAATCGTAGGTTTGTGGCACCATCTCAAATATAGCTCAGAAAGCTTAGATAGAAATCAATATGGCAAAGCGCGTACAGTTAGTATTAACCCAAGATGTCCGTAAATTGGGCAAAAATGGCGATCTAGTAGAAGTAGCACCCGGTTATGCTCGGAACTACCTTCTTCCTCAAAAGATTGCTACCAACGTCACTCCAGGCATCCTCAAGCAAGCCGAAAAGCGTCGCGAAATCGAGCGGTTGCGCTTATTGGCACTCAAAGAAGTAGCCTTGACTCAAAAAGCCGCGATCGAAAAAGCTGGTAAATTCTCCATCGCCAAGCAAGTTGGTGAAAACGATGCCATCTTTGGTACTGTTACCACGGCTGAAGTTGCTGACGTTATTAAATCCGTCACTACCCAAGAAGTTGACAAACGCGACATCACCCTCCCCGATGTGGCTAAAATCGGCACCTATAGAGCCGAACTCAAGCTTCACCCCGAAGTCGTCGTCACCATCGAAATCGAAGTCGTCTCCAAGTAATTTTAGCTTTATATTACCGATCGACTCAGGCTGCACCCGCAGCCTATTTTTATATCTACGAATGTCTTTTTTGGTACAATAGTGCTAGTAAGGACGATCGAGATCTACCCGTTGCTAGTCAGATGGGCGGGTTTAGATCGGCTCTTTGGCTTCGTTCGAGCCAGTCGTATAAACCCGCCCCTACAAATCCTCAATGTCTGATACTCCCAACTTTCGATCGACAAGCCTAATTCCTCCCCAGAATATTGAAGTTGAAGAGGCCATTCTTGGAGGGATTTTACTCGATCCAGAAGCGATCGGACGAGTCGCCGAAAAACTCATTCCCGAAGCCTTTTATATCCCCACTCATACGGATATTTACAAAGCATGTTTAGCTCTTAATAGTCAAGGTAAACCAACGGATTTATTGACTGTTACCGATTGGCTGATCGACCAAAAAATGCTCGAAAAAATTGGTGGACAAGCCAAGCTAATCCAATTACTAGAGCGAACGGTAAGTGCGGTAAATATCGATTCGCTAGCCGTATTAGTGATGGATAAATATATCCGTCGCGAGTTGATTAAAGCTGGCACAGAAGTTACTCAGCTTGGTTTTGCGTCCGATCGACCATTAGAAATAGTTCTCGATGAATCGGAGCAACAAATTCTCAATTTAACCCAAGCTAGACCGAAACAAGGGTTAACACCGATCAAAGAAATTGTCGCCACTACTTATCAAGAAATTCAAGATCGTCACGACCAATTAATTCCACCAGGATTGACCAGCGATTTTAGCGATCTCGACGGAATGACTGGCGGTTTTCAGCGATCGGATCTCATCATTATTGCAGGTAGGCCGTCAATGGGAAAAACAGCGATAAGTTTGAATATTGCTTACAATATGGCAAAACTTCATCAACAGCCAGTATTAGTATTTAGTTTAGAAATGTCGAAGGATCAATTAGTCCAAAGATTGATTGCTAGTGAAGCTGGGGTAGATAGTAATCGATTGCGTGCGGGACGAATTAGTCCGAATGAATGGGACTCGGTATATAAAGCAGTCGATCGCATTTCCGAGTTACCAATTTTCATCGATGATAATGCCAGTATGATGGTGATGGAAATGCGTTCTCAGGCTCGGAAGTTGCAAGCCGAGAATGGTGGCAAATTAGGATTGATTATGATCGATTATCTCCAATTGATGGAAGGCGGCGGCGATAATCGCGTTCAAGAAATCTCAAAAATTACTAGAAGTTTGAAAGGATTGGCACGGGAATTACAAGTTCCATTAATTGCCTTATCGCAATTAAGTCGTAGTGTTGAAGCTAGAAATAATAAGCGTCCAATGATGTCAGATTTGAGAGAATCTGGGTGCTTAACTGGTGATACTCTAATTACGATGGCTGATACAGGTATTCAGATTCCGATTCGAGATTTAGTCGATCGAGCGAATTTTGCAGTCTGGGCACTAGATGAAGAGAATATGCAGCTTCAAAGAGCGATTGTCAGCAATGCTTTTGCCACAGGTGTCAAACCAGTTTGGAAATTGCAAACACAGTCAGGTAGAACGATTAAAGCAACTGCAAATCATAAATTCTTGACAATTCGTGGCTGGAAGAGATTAGATGAATTAGCCGTTGATGACAGATTAGCAGTACCTCGAAAAGATCCTACTCCCAATCGCAAGCAATCGATGAGTAATGCAGAAATTGCATTACTAGGCCATCTTATTGGTGATGGCTGTACTTTACCCCGACATAGCATTCAATACACCACCAGAGAAGCAGATTTAGCACACATAGTAGCAGACCTCGCAACAGAAATATTTGGAGATCGAATTATTCCGAGGATTCAGCAAGAGCGCGATTGGTATCAAGTATATCTCACCGCAGGATTTAAACTAACACACAACGTAAAAAATCCGATTACCGAATGGTTAGATAATTTGAAAGTGTTTGGTCTACGTTCTCATGAAAAATTTGTGCCAGATGCAATCTTTTCTCAGCCTCAAGCTGCTATATGTCTATTTTTACGTCATTTATGGAGCACAGATGGTTGTATATATATCAGAAGCGATCGAAGTACGACAGAGACATCTAAGACTAAGATCTATCCTGCTATCTACTATTCATCGAGTAGCAATAAATTAGCAGCTAACGTTCAATCTTTACTACTAAGATTAGAAATCAATGCAACTTTACGTGTAGTTCCTCAGATAGAAAAAGGAAGAGACCAATATCATGTATCTGTCAGTGGCAAAGATGATATGATAAGATTTATTAACTTAATTGGTGCAGTTGGCAATTACAAACAAAACTCGCTATCTCAAATTGATGACTATTTAAAGAATAGATCGGCAATTACTAATCGGGATGTCATTCCACATGATTTCTGGAGGATGTATGCTGTCCCAGCAATGCAAGTGGCTGGCATTACGACCAGAGAGTTTCAGGCACAATTAGGTAACAATTATTGTGGAACTAGTTTATACAAAACAAATCTCAGCCGAGAACGAGCAGCAAAGATAGCGATTATTACTAAGTCGCTCGAAATTGAAAATCTAGCAAACAGCGATATTTATTGGGATAAGATAGTTTCTATTACTCCCGATGGAGAATCAGATGTTTACGATCTGACTGTGCCACAATTTCACAATTTTGTTGCTAATAATATCATCGCGCATAATTCGATCGAACAAGACGCTGATTTAATTATCATGCTTTATCGCGATGCTTATTATAATCCAGATACACCCGATCGAGACATAACAGAACTAATTATTACCAAACATCGAAATGGCCCAACAGGTGTAGTGAAACTAGTTTTCGATCCAGGTTTAACTAAATTCAAGAATTTGGCTAGACCGATGAATTAATTAAGCAACGGAATCCTTTAATTTTAATCACTGACAAGCGGCCAATCCAGTGCATCTCTCATAAATAAAACTAATTTTAGATACTTACTATGAAAATCGTCTTCATTCGTAAATTGATGATGTTCGTAAAAAACTGTTTTGCCAGTGGACACATCTAAAATTTCCATATCGCATTCTCCAGATACCCAAACACTTACTCTGCCAATATGTTTTGTACTATCAAAATCTAGAACCATTGCAGAGTTATTAAGTAGGTGGGCTGAATTAAATGTAAGATAGATAAGTCGCAAAAAAGTCTCTGATGCCAGCACCTCTAAGAATTATTTTGACTCCAGAAGAAGACCTGACGCTTAGAGAGTTACGTCTGGCGCAAACAGTACCGCAGCGAACCCGTGACAGGGCACACATCTTGAGATTGAACGCTCAAGGTTGGAATACACCAGCAATTTCAGCAATGTTTGAGTGTCATCAACATACGGTCAGAAAGACCATCAGAAGGTGGGAAGAACAAGGACTCGGAGGGTTGTGGGAAGCTCCAGGTCGAGGCGCAAAACCAAGGTGTCAAGCCGAAGATCTCCAATACGTGAAGGAATTATTAGCACAAGAAACCCGAACGTACAACAGCACTCAGTTAGTCAAGAAGCTCAAGCAAGAGCGGAATATCGATCTCAGTAGTGACCGTTTACGGCGATTGCTTAAAAAAAAATTATCGCTGGAAACGCACCCGCACTAGTCACCGGAAAAAACAAAATTTAAGCCTCAAAGCTAGAAAGCAAGCAGATTTAGACACACTGAAAATGGCACAGCAAGAGGGGCTGATTGAATTGAAGTATCTAGATGAGGCAGGTTTTTGTCTAGTCGAGTCCAGTCAGCTATAGCTATTCTCCAGTCGGAGAGCAGAAACGGATGGAACAAACCGCTCGGCGATATGGAAATCGGATTAGCATTCTGGGTTTGTGGGAACCAGGGAAATCGTTTGAATATGCTCTGGCTCAAGGTGGCTTCAATGGCAACAGCTACATTAAAGTCATGGATTGGGTAGCGCTCAAAGCGTCCCAAACACTGGCAGAAACTGGACGTTTAACAGTTGTAGTTCAAGATAATGGCCGTTTACATAAAAGTCATCTTGTCCGTCAGCATTGGGCACGATGGCAAGAAAAAGGCTTATTAATTTTTTTCTTACCACCCTATTGTTCGGAAATGAATCCCATTGAAACTCAGTGGCACCAACTTAAAAGCCATGAAATCTCTGGACAGATGTTTGACAATGAATATGATTTAGCTAAGGCTGTGATGGCGGGGATGGAATCTCGAAGTGTCGCAGGCGAATATTCACTCGATCGTTTTACATTTAATTGCGCCTAGCTTCTTATTAGGATTGCCGTAATTTAAAGTATATTTAAGCCCGTGAATAGCAAAATGGGACTCTACACCACGGTGGAAGCGGTCGAATCCACGCTCTGAGATTAGTGCTTTGAGAGGGCTATCGTTCATTCTAAGTAGTAAGAAAAGTACTTTTATACAGCCGAATTATACTTAAATCTAAAATGTAAGGTGAAGATCGAGCAGTGAGCAAATTATTAACTATTCGCGGTAAAAATTTTGAGTGGGGTAGTCGTACATATATCATGGGAGTGTTGAATGTGACTCCCGATAGCTTTAGCGATGGGGGACGATTTGCGACGGTGGATGCCGCGATCGCGCAAGCAGTCCAGATGGTAAGCTCGGGTGTGGATATCATCGATATCGGTGGCGAGTCTGCCAAACCAGGTGCGACACCTGTGGATGAAGTAACCGAATTGGCGCGGGTAATTCCGGTAATCGAGAGGATTCGCCAACATCCCGATCTTCAGAGTATTCCCATTTCGATCGATACTACCAAAGCCAACGTCGCTCGATCGACAATTGCGGCTGGTGCGGATATTATTAATGATGTCTCTGGCGGTCAATTTGACGATCGCATGTTTGAGACAGTCGCACAACTGGTTGTACCCTATGTGATGATGCACATGCGCGGAACGCCTGCGACGATGCAACAGTTGACCGATTATGAGGATGTCGTCGGCGAGATTTTAGCCTTCTTTGAGACGCAAATCGATCGAGCTGTGAAGTCTGGGATCGATCGAGCTAAAATCATTCTCGATCCGGGGATTGGATTTGCCAAACAATATCAGCAGAGTATCGAAATCATTCGTCACTTGGATCGTTTCGATTGCCTGGATCTGCCGCTATTAGTCGGTGTATCGCGCAAAAGCTTCATCGGTAAGATTTTAGACCAACCCGACCCATCTCAACGCTTGTGGGGCACCTCAGCCGCCTGCTGTGCGGCAATTGCTAGGGGTGCAGATATCCTGCGCGTTCACGATGTGGCGGAAATGGTCGATGTCAGTCGGGTTGCAGATATCATGTTTAGACATTAGGATCGAGTAGCAATCGGTGCAAGCACTTGGCAGAAAATAATGAGAAAATAGATAAAGATTTAAAAGATCGATTGTTATGACCAATTCACCCGAATCAAACCGACCAGATCGAGATCTCAGGCAGAGAGTTCGCGAAATGGATTGGCGAATTCAACGTTTAGAAGCGACTCAGATGCCAGCCAAGAGTATCGATGAGGCTTTTGGACAAGTATATGATGAGCTTGACGAACTTCAAGATAAATCTGATGGCATCAGATCGGATATTGCTGTAATGAAGACAGATATCGCTAGACTTGAAGGGAAAATCGATAGTCTTGAAGGGAAAATCAACATTATTTTGCAGCATATTACGGGTTTAGGAAACTAAACTCTCGATTACCTCCGGTAGACTTCTCTTCTCTCCGAGACGCTGTACCTACGGCAGGCTGCGCCAACGCGAACGCCAAAGATGGCTCTCCATTCATCTAATCTTACTATCGATCGATTATCGGTTTTAAGTAACAGAAAGTTCAGTTTTAACTAGCACAAATTATCTTACGATAGATCGCCAAATAGTAATAAATAACAGTGCAGATTACATCATCTCTCGATAAGATATTGACTCCCACAGCAATTGCTCTAGGTAACTTTGACGGCATTCATCGGGGTCATCTAGAGGTGATTAAACCTGTTTTAGAAGCCAAAGATGCGGGTGTCTACAAAACCGTAGTGACTTTCGATCCGCATCCGCAGCAATATTTTACCGGACAACAACGGCAATTACTCACACCGCATCCAGAACGCGCCATCATTTTAGAAAGTTTGGGCGTGCAACAATTAGTTTTATTATCATTCGATCGCGAATTGGTAAAATTATCTCCACAGGAATTTGTCCAGCAGATCTTAAACGACAGGTTGCAAGCTAAATTTGTCAGTGTGGGTGAAGATTTTCGTTTTGGCAATCAACGTGCGGGTGCGGCGACAGATTTGGTAAAACTGACAGCAGATATCGGCATCTGTACGCGAATTGCACCATTAGAAACAGATGGCGATAGTCGGATCAGTAGTTCGCGGATTCGTGCGGCGTTATTAGCGGCGGATTTGGAACTGACTCAACAGCTATTAGGCCGATATTACTCGATCGTCGGCACGGTCATCAACGGTCAAGAAATCGGTCGATCGATCGGCTTTCCAACTGCTAATCTTAAATATCCTCCAGAAAAATTTCTCCCGCGTCAGGGTGTTTATTGCGTGCGGGTAGATACCGCCACAGCTACCCAATTACCTGGCGTAATGAATATCGGTAAACGTCCGACGGTAAACGGCGTCAATACTACCGTAGAAGTGCATCTCCTCGACTGGGACGGCAATCTCTACGGACAGCAACTGACAGTTTATTTGCATCACTTCTTACGTTCGGAGCAAAAATTTCCCGATCTGGCAGCACTTACCAAGCAAATTCAAGCCGATTGCGACGCGGCGAGAAAGTTTTTTCAAATGTAAAAATTGGGCTGCTGTATGTGGACAAATATCTGCACAAAAATATCCCTCGACCATACATGTAGAGTAGTCGGGGGATATTGGCCGAGCAAATCGAGTTAAATGATGCCCAAGCGAGTTAAGCCTAGAGTAGCACCGACGCCGATCGCTTGTCCGAACGCAGCACCACCGATTATTTGTGCCGCAGAGAAGCTTCCCACCATGGGGCCAGCTTTTTTAGCGACGCCTGCTGCTAGGATACCGAGTACGGTACAAACGCTCATGACGATCGCGACTGTGGGCGACCACTCTTGGCTTCTGGGGCCGATAGCAGCAAGCAATAACGTAGCATTTAACATGATTTACTCCTAGAATTAGATATCTATCTAACAGTTTAAAGTATTGTATCTACATTAAATGATAAATTTTAGTAACAAACTAGTAATTAGTGTACCAATAATGTTGAGTATCTAAGCTTCAATGAAGTCGATCGCGGTTAAATTATCCCTAAATTAGTTAACCCAAGTACTAATCCAACCCCCAGAATATGTCCGAAACTCATTGCCACAATTAATTTGGATAAATTAAAATTTGCAAACAGATCGGCTTTGCCAGCAGTTAAACTAGGATTATTAGCAGGATCGATTGTCCCAGGTCGAGCAGTGAGACTGAATCTCCACTCAGCAATGACGATGGCGAATAAGTTAGCTGCAACCATTAGAATTGCAGTATTAAATCCCCAAGGTTCGGTATGAGGAATTGCCGCAATGATTAAGTTATTTAACAAAAAGTGGCACTCCTAATCTGAAAACCAAGACAGTAAAGATCGACTAATCGGTATTTTAAACTAGCAATTTGTTCTGATTTTTAGCAAATGTTGGCGCAAATTGACACATTTCTTGATATTTGGAGAGCTAATGCGGATTAAAATTTGTGGAATCACCACGATCGACCAAGGAATCGCGATCGCACAGATGGGTGCGACAGATTTGGGGTTTATTTGCGTTCCGAGTTCCCCCCGATATCTGAACTTGACTCAATTGGCAGCGATTGTGTCCCCGCTAAATAGTGCGGCGAATACGGTTGGCGTGTTTGCCGATTTTTCGGTTGCGACGATCGCTCACGTTGTAGCACTGACAAATCTAGCTACAGTTCAACTACATGGTACCGAGTCGATCGAATTTTGCCAAGAATTGCGCCAAGCTTTACCAGAGACGGAAATTATCAAAGCATGGCGCATTCGCAGCAATAGCGATCTCGAACTCATCCAAACTTACGCTCGAGTCGTCGATGGGTTGCTGCTAGATGCTTACCATCCCGACGCGCTCGGCGGAACGGGACAAACATTGGATTGGCAACAGTTGTCAGATTTTGCACCACCGATTCCATGGCTGTTAGCTGGCGGGTTGACTCCCGATAATATCGATACGGCATTGAGCCAACTGCACCCCGATGGGATCGATCTATCTAGCGGGGTAGAAGTCTCTCCCGGTAGGAAAAATTTAGATTTAGTCGATCGATTATTTGCCAATTTGCAGAGTAGATTAGGCTAAAATAAATACTCGAGCATTTGTAGTGACGAGCGATCCGGTGCAGCCACTACGTCGAGACGTAACCACTACATCATCACAATCTGCATTGGTTTTAGTCACAGATCGAGATTTTAGGAGTTAAAAGGAGATCGAATGGACAGTAATAAAACAATCGATGCAGGTACTTCAGAACAAAGCCTGCGCCAACAAATATCATCAGTCGATCTCGATAATTTACGAGCTGAAAGTCTAGCTAGTATCGATCGATTGGCCGCCGATTTTAATAAAAATTTGCAAAATGATATTCGAGAAATTCAAGAACGTGTGAATAAGTCGTTTAGACAATTTTTGTTAGATCGAGAGCAAGAACGAATGCCTTTTTTACAGCGGGTGATGACTTCTCATATCGAAAATATGGAAGACGAACGCGGATTTCCTCCTCGGCATCCAGTTCATTGGTTTAAATCGAAGCTAGAATTTAGTTCTACGGGTATTTTAGAATTTGATTTTAAAAAAGATGCTGAGGTCTTTATCGAATCATCACTAGCACACATCGAAACTGAAATTAAAGAGCAATTAATAACTAAACAAAAAGCCACGCTCGATACTGTAGATCGGAGTATTGTCGCTTTGCAGCAAGATATTAGCGATCGGATTCAACCGCTAGCGAAGTCTCGGAAAATTATTAGTACTGAATATGTAAATAGCTTTATCCAAACACAGGGATTGAGCTTAAAAGCTGTCGATCGATTTTATTTTGTCAGCATGGGTGCGAGATTTAATTCCAAACAGGAATTACTGTATAGTGAAGTATGCGTGCGACCGACAGGGCTATTCGATCGCAGTAAAGATAGCGATAAACCTACTCAATTAAAGTATGCAATTTCTTGCGATCGCTTGCTAGATATTGTCAATGAATCGATCGCGCGATCGCTCGACCAAATTCAACAGCAAACACAAACATATTTGACTGGTGAATTAGTACCACAGGTGGAAAGATTATTTGCAGACATCGGAGCCTAATTAGGCTTTAGGTTTTAGGTTTTAGGGATAGTGGACGCTTGCTTTCCATCACCCATCCAACCATCTACTCATCCACCCATCCACTCGTAACTCCCAGTCTAGATATAATTGTTGATAAGCTAGTTAATTATCGATCGATTCAGAGGGTATCCTAGTGAGAGATGTTTTTTCTCAGCAATGACCATACTTTGCCCTAACGGACACGACAACCCTGACACCAACCGATTTTGTCAATCGTGCGGTACTCAGATCGTTACCCCTGTCAATACTGCCATGACAGCCGGGATCGTTCTGGGCAATCGCTATCGGATTACCAAAGAAATCGGGCAGGGTGGTTTTGGGCGTACCTACCAGTGTGAAGACATCAATCGATTTAACGAACTGTGCGTTCTCAAAGAATTTGCACCTCAAGTACAGGGCACGGCTTTTCTTACCAAAGCGCAGGAATTGTTCGAGCGCGAAGGCGGGGTGATGTATCGACTCCAGCATCCTCAAATCCCGATGTTTCGAGAAATGTTTCGCGAAAATCGCGGCGGTGTAGGACAGTTATTTTTAGTTCAAGATTATGTTGCTGGTAATAATTATCAACAACTCCTCCGCCAAAAGCGCAAACAGGGGACAACCTTTACCGAAGCCGAAATGACCGATTTTCTGACACAGATTTTGCCTGTGATCGGTTATATTCACTCACTCGGTGTAATTCATCGCGATATTTCTCCCGATAATTTGATTAAACGAGACAGCGATGGATTGCCAGTATTGATCGATTTTGGCGGAGTCAAGCAAGTTGCCGTCACCGTGGCGACGCAATACATGTCTGGTGCTAACCACGTCGAAAATAATAATAGCTACGTCCCCACCCGCTTGGGAAAAGTCGGCTACGCTCCTAACGAGCAAATCCAGCGCGGAGTCGTTTCGCCTCACAGCGACTTATACGCACTCGCGGCGACGACATTGGTGTTATTGACAGGCAAAGAACCATCAGATCTGATCGATCCGCAAAATTTCACCTGGAACTGGCGCGAGTATATCAGCCTCAGTCCCAAATTAGCATCTGTTCTCGATCGAATGGTTCAATTACGTCCTAACGATCGCTTTGCATCGGCTCAGGATGTTCTCACAGCCTTGCAATATCCAGAATTACCACTTTCACCAATCCCACCATTACCACCACCTCCACAGCCCTTACAGCCTCCAGCAGGCAGCAATCCTCAAATCCCACCGACAGTCGTTACTGGTACCAAAAAAACACAAGTTGCCACGCCGATTCCGCCCACAGTTGTGACGGCCACCAAAGCAGAACAATCGAGCGGTTCCAATCCTGGAGCGAAGAACTCATCGCTACTGACGATCGTCGGTAAAACGTGGATGTTTATTGCTGCGGTGGTCGGGGCGATCGCCTTGGGCTGGCTGGTTGCGAGTCTTAGTTCCAAGTTCCGTCCATCATTTAATTCGCCAAATCGATCGACATTACTACCATATGCACCAAGTCAGATTCACCATTCTGGTGAGCTTACAGTGACTTTGTTGGATTCGAGTACGAACGGCTAGGAGGAAATGCAGAATTATGACAAAATAGTACGCTAAGGCTGAAAGCCCTCTCCTGCATGGCTTATAATTAACCATCTGTTCCCCCCTCTAACGTCGAACTCATGTAGATTGAGATCCAGCTTATCGAGAGATCGTGACACTTTCGGCATCTCCCTTGGCGACTTTTGGCTCCTTCAACAGCAAGGCGCACAAGCACGCAACAACCATCCCCGTTACCCCGATGATTTGGAAAAAAGCATTATTTCCAGCCACAGTTTGTGGCAATAAGCTGTAAGTCATCGCATATAGTACCGATCCCACACTGCCGTAAGCACTAATATTGCCAGCAATCTGTCCCGTCACCCGCCGTTCGATTAGCGGCGCGATCCCGAAGGTTGCCCCTGCACCTGCAAACACAAAAAAAGCACAAAACATCGTCAGCAAAATCGCCCAGGGTAAACCCATACTAGGGTTAATTTTACTCATCATCAAATAGCTTAGTCCAACACCACCGATCGTCAATGTCAGTGCCCATTTTCGGCTACCGCTCTTGTCAGATATTAAACCACCTGCCGGACGTGCTACTAAGTTCATTAGCGGATAAGTTGCGGCTACCAAGCTCGCGATTTGACGACCGAGATTAAATGTCTCTTCAAAGTACTCTGGCAACATCGAAACTACTGCTAATTCCGAGCCAAAACTGACAGCATAGGCTAGTTCGAGGATAAATAATTGGCCGATCTGATAACGATCTTTGGCTGGATAGATTGTTTGACCTAAAATAACTTCCCGATTGATTTCAAATGTATGATAAGTTTGTAGAAAAAATAATCCCACTAAAAATAGCCAAATTTGATACATAGTATGGGGTGTCAGGAAGTTTACTAACTGTAATCGCCACGCGATCGAGCCTAGTACCAAAAATAGCGGTAGATTCGTCAATGTTAATACCCAAAAACTAGCGCGTGAAGTTACTTCCATCCCCCCACGATCGGAACGCTGATATCTTTTCCCTGGTGGCGTGTTTTGGACATTTAGATAAAACAACACCCCAAATCCCAGCGATATCAACCCAGATAAGGCGATCGCCAATCGCCAATTCTCAAAGCCAGCATTCGCTAGTGCGACTATTGGCAAAAATGCTTGTGAGGCAAACGAGCCAAAGTTGCCCCACCCCCCATAAATCCCCTGTGCTAGTCCAATGTCATCTGACTCGAACCAGTCGCCAACTAGCCGCACCCCAACGACAAAGCCCGCGCCGACAATACCCATCGCTAGGCGGCTGAGAACGAGCTGACTAAAGTTTTGCGCGCCAGCAAACGCCCAGCAGGGCAAAGCTGCATAAATTAAGATTGCCGAAAATGTCACACGCGGCCCCAATCTGTCGAGGATCGTGCCAATGATAATCCGCGCGGGAATCGTCAATGCTAGGTTACACAAACTAATCGTTCGCGATTGGGCGATCGTCAGATGTAACTCTTCCCGAATTACTGTCACAAATGGGGCGTAGTTAAACCACACCACAAATGTTAGGAAAAAAGCAACCCAAGCATAGTTCAAGATTCGATACCGATCGCGAAATGACAACAACCCTCGCAGCATTCTAAAATATCTCTAAAAATAACTAACCGATCGCCAGTCAACCGCGATCGGGTCTTTTTTCGATTGAGTCAGACCGATCTATTGACTGCGATCTTCGATCTAGGATTACCAATTTCAACAATCAATCGACACTAAGTTAACTTATAGATTCGATCGAGTTGGGCAAATGGTATCAGCCGTAACAATCGATCTCTAATTCTGAATCGATCGCATTAAAACAATGCAATACTTACATGCTAAATTTAATGGCAACTCAGGATTACCGCCGTAGTTGCGATCGAACAGAGAATATCGCATCAACCCGCCAACTGTGGAAAATATTTAGTCTCGATCGATGCTTATTTACTGGACAAGTGCCAACGAATTAACCAAAGACCGATAATTTTCTGTAATTTTTAGGAAAACTCGAATATTGACGATAAAATAGTAGTATTAAATACAGAATTTTCGTTATAAAGTTCCAAGCTATGAACATTAAGCACTTAACGCCAATTTTAGTTGGCATGATGCTATCTGGAGGAATCATCACTTCTGCCGTCGCACAGCCCGCTACCCCATCAAGTCAAAACGCCCAAGTAGAGCATCTCACCTGTGTCCGCGATCCCCAGGGCTTGATGTGTAATGTCGATGAGTCATCGAGCGTCAAAAGTACAGAGCGAGTGACTATCCATAAAAATAGCTCCACCCCAGCAGTAGTTACTACCGAGCAATTAGCACAGGCATCAGATTTGTTGCTCGGCATCATCTATTTAGGCTTGCCAAGCGCACTAATACTGGCGATCGTCCGTTACGATCGCCGTGCAGCTAAACACACTCAACTAGTCGCGCAGTTAGAACGGATTTGGGAAAACCCACACGCATAATCGATCGAGAAAAGTGGCATCACTAGAAATTGATTTGGTATCTTAACAAACAGAAATATTTTTAAAAGTACTATTGTAAAAAAAGCAAGCCATTTCATTTATTAATTGCATAAAGCAGATGCAACT
Source organism: Chamaesiphon polymorphus CCALA 037 (assembly GCF_003003845.1). GTDB lineage: Bacteria > Cyanobacteriota > Cyanobacteriia > Cyanobacteriales > Chamaesiphonaceae > Chamaesiphon > Chamaesiphon polymorphus. The sequence goes on from NZ_PVWO01000031.1 coordinate 14,053, forward strand.
AATGGATGAGGTGGCAAATTTTGTAGCTTTAGGGACAAAATGGCGAAAAGAATGCCCGTAATCTTGATTTGTGTGGTTGCCCAAAATTTTAAATAAATTATGGGTCGAGATCGTCGAAATATTCGGATCGAATTAGATAGGAAAAGATCGGCTTTAATTGACTTTTGTGTGAAACAAAGGTTGAATTTGCAGCATTTTAAAATCTTAGGAGAAATTGAATTAATGGCTGGTATTTGGTCGTTTAGTGGGCGATATCGGATTTTACACTTCACTTGGTTTGCCTTTTTTCTGACATTTGTTGTTTGGTTCAATTTTGCCCCATTTGCAACACTGGTAAAAACAGAAATGGGTTTATCAGAAGCACAAATGCGAACTTTAGCAATTTGCAATGTTGCCCTGACAATTCCGGCACGGATTATTGTCGGGATGGTTTTGGATCGGTTTGGGCCGCGCATTACTTACTCATGCTTGCTGATTTATGCGGCTTTGCCCTGTCTGGCTTTTGCAACGGCGCAGAACTTCACCCAGTTGGTATACAGCCGATTGGCTCTGAGTATCGTCGGCTGTGGCTTTGTAATCGGGATTCGGATGGTGGCGGAGTGGTTCAACTCCAAAGAAATCGGTCTAGCTGAAGGGATCTATGGCGGCTGGGGCAACTTCGGTTCTTCTGGTGCGGCTTTTACACTGCCTACAATTGCTGCGGCGACAGCATTTATGGTCGGCGGTCAACTTAACTGGAGACTGGCAATCGCGCTGACCGGAATCGTTACAGCCATGTATGGAGTTGTCTATTTCTTCAATGTTTCGGATACGCCACCTGGAAAGGTCTATCAGCGTCCGCCCAGTAGTGCGGGAATGGAAGTCACCAGCAAACGCGATTTTTGGTTTATGCTAGCGATGAACGTGCCGCTAGTAGCCGCTCTGGGCTTGATTGCATGGCGGTTGACCAAGGTGAAGTTACTTAACGATGCGACTTTTGGAATCATTTGTGTGTTGCTAGTTGGACTGTATTTATTCCAGGCATACAACGCTTACAAAGCCAACCAGCCACTGATGACAGGTAGAAAAGTCTATGAGGCAACCGATCGATATCGGTTCTCTCAGGTGGCGAACTTGAATTTAGCGTATGTTGCTTGCTTCGGTTCGGAATTGGCGGTGGTATCGATGTTACCGTCGTTCTTTGAGCGTGGTTACGGTTTGGCGGCAGGGGTCGCGGGGGCTGTAGCAGTACCTATGCCTTTATGAATATTCCGGCTCGTCCCGGTGGTGGTTGGATCTCGGACAAGGTGGGCAGCCGCAAGTGGACGATGGTATTTACGCTGGTAGGTACTGGAGCTGGCTATTTAATCTTTGCTAGTTTGGGTCAGGGTGTACCTTTGGCGATCGTGGTTGCCGTGACAATGCTGGCATCCTTCTTTGTCATGGCAGCAGAGGGCGCAACTTTTGGGATCGTCCCGTTGGTGAAAAGTCGCGTGACTGGGCAGATTGCGGGAAATGTTGGGGCTTACGGGAATTTGGGGGCAGTGGTATATCTGACGGTTTACAGTCTGTTGCCCCAAGGTGTTGAAAGCGATCGAATCTTCTTCCAAATGTTGGGTGTAGTGGCACTGATGGTGGCTTTTCTCAATGCCTTCTTCTTGAAGGAGCCGACAGGTTCTCATGATGGAGAACATGAAGAAGCCCCAATTCTAGTTACATCTAACGCCGATCGACAGTATCGCCCTTAGAGGATGTTGGGAAAGAATCGGGTAGCACTTGCAAACTCTACAAAATTCTTTCTAACTCTCCTGAAAGAGAATCCAAGAATCGTAGGTTGGGTTGAGCCTCGAAACCCAACACACTCACAGATTACCTCCGGTAGGCTTCGCCAACGATTGTGTGGATGTTGGGTTGAGCTATGCTCAACCCAACCTACAGATCTTCCCTGAAAGATGAAACCTGTCGTAGTCCTTTTACCCCACCCCAGCCCTCCCCTTGTAAAGGGGAGGGAGTAAGATCTAAACCGGGGGGTAAATCCTCAAATACATTCCATTCGCCATTTTCGACGCGGCGGTATTTCCAGTCTAAACCAGCTTCGTCGATCGCTTGCGCCCAGGCACCGTAGGCTTTTTCCAGACTTTCCCACCAGGCATCCATGCCCGCGCCGAGTTCCCAGGCACGACGGATGACGGGGGCGAGGGATCGATCTCCGCGTCCGACGAAATCTTCCATTGCTGAGATCCGCATGTCGGTATAGTTGACCTTAACGCCGCGCAGATCTCGAAATTCTTCTTTGAGTAACCGTTGTTTGCGGGCGAATTCGGTAGTCGAAACCGAATGCCATTGAAAAGGGGTGTGGGGTTTGGGGGTGAAATTGGAAATGGTGATATTAAAGTTCAGGAACCGTTTGCCCTTCGCCCAACATTCTCGTTTGAGCCAGCGCACGGTTTCGGCAATCCCAACGACATCGACATCGGTTTCACCAGGTAAACCGATCATAAAGTAGAGTTTGATCTTATCCCAACCCTGCTCGAAGCCTGTCTTCACGCCGCGCAGCAATTCTTCATTTGTCAAACCTTTGTTAATAATATCCCGCAGGCGTTGAGTACCCGCTTCGGGTGCGAAAGTTAAACCACCTTGTCGCGTACCGCCGATAATATTGGCAATATTTTCATCGAATCTGTCTACCCGCTGACTGGGGAGCGTGAGCGAGATATTTTCATCCTTGAGCCGATTCTTGATTTCTAAGCCGACTGCGGGAAGGGCAAGATAATCGGAGCAACTGAGGGAGAGGAGTGAGAATTCATCATAACCCGTCGATCGCATTCCAGATTCGATCGCATTAATTACCGCTTCTGGCTCTACATCCCGTGCGGGGCGAGTCAACATTCCGGGCTGGCAAAAGCGACAGCCACGGGTACAGCCACGGCGAATTTCGATAGTTAGTCGATCGTGTACGGTTTCGACGTAAGGAACTAACCCGATCGAGTATGCTGGAATCGGGGTAGCTACCCGTCGGAGGATGCGTTCGGGTACGTCGGGATGATTTGGCTTCACACTCCCATCGGGATACGAGTCGTAAAACTGGGGCACATATACGCCCGGAACCTGAGCCAGATCCAATAACAAATCGCGCCGACTCAGCCCTGCATTTTTGCCATCTTCAACGACTAACCCAATTTCGGGTAATAATTCTTCCCCATCTCCCAAGGCGATAAAGTCAAAGAAATCCGCATAAGGTTCGGGATTGGATGTCGCCGTTTGTCCACCTGCAAAAATTAGTGGATAATTACCCGCCTCACGTTCGCGCCACGTCAGGGGAATTCCCGCCAGAGTCAACATTTCTAAGATATTCGTCGCGCCCAATTCATAGCTGAGACTAAAACCGAGGATATCAAATTCAGCGAGGGACTTCTGCGACTCCACCCCAAATAATGGTGTCTGCGTATCGCGTAATTTCTGGGCTAAATCTGCTGCGGGAAGATATGCTCGATCGCACAATTGGCGTGGCTGGGCGTTGATAATACTGTAGAGAATAATATGCCCCAGATTGCTCGCCCCAACTTCGTAGATCTCTGGATATGTCAGTGCCCAGCGAACCGTCGCACTCTCCCACGGTTTATGCACCGCTCCGAGTTCGTTACCGAGGTAACGCGCTGGTTTGAGAATTTCAGGAGTAATGAGACTATCTACTGCAACTGCCACAATATTGGCTCCTATGCTATGGGATCGAATGGGGACATTTCGGATCTCTATGATAGCGTCTAACCAACAAGCCAGAGACATGGAGCGGCTCGATCGATTGTCTGTAAAATGGATATTACTTTGTCCGCCCACCCCAACTAATGACCGATTCCCAGCAACAGGCGAGAGAAATACTGGATCGATTAGTATTCACAAATTTCGATCTATGCCTAGAGATCGATAGAGCCTTTAATAAGTTGCCCCGTGCTCCTGGTATTTATGCCATTCGGCATCGAACGGATGGACTTTTATATTTGGGAAAGACAAACGATCTGAGTACCAGGTTCAACGGGGGACACAAGGCATTTACCTGGGCATGGCTCGATCTTTACGCCCCCAGTGATGTGAGGATTGCCATTGAAAGACTCGATCGATGGGGAAAACCAGGGTTATTATTGGAATTAGAGGCAATCCTGCTCAGAGCTACCGAACCGCCTTATAACGTTAAGATTCCAATGGAGCGTTAAACCTATGCAATCGAAGACTTTAGAACAACTTACACCTGCTGCGGCTCAAACTATCCTAGCAAATTTGCCAGAACGAATTAGAGCGGCATTTATCGAACGTGCTGCTGAAATTAACTTTCCAGTTGAAGCAGTAGTAGAGATGGCTTTAGCTGGATATTTGGATAGTGAATCGATCGGATTTGTAGATTGTAAACCAAATCGGGGTCAGGATTGAGAATGGATAAATTAGAGTTGTATCGATCGATAGTTACCGAGATATTAACTAAATATTCTCAGTACAAACCCAGCTATGGACAAGTAGAGATCGAACAGATTTTCGATCGAGAGCACGATCGATATCAATTACTAGCGATCGGTTGGAATCAACAAAAAAGAATATACGGCACAACAATTCATCTAGATATCCAGAATGAGAAAATCTGGATTTAACAAAATACAACCGAATTCGATCTAGCTAGCGACTTAGTAGAGATGGGAGTACCCAAGCAGGATATTGTCGTTGGGTTTCATACTCCAAAAATGCGCCAATTAACAGGTTTTGGAGTAGGGTAAACCTGTCTATATAATGAGCCTATTTTGTTACCGAGGGAACGAGCGGGTTTGAGGATTTCAGGAGTAATGAGACTATCTACTTCAACTGCCACGATCTTGCCTCTAGTTCTGTTTGTTTGGGCGATTATCTATCGTAGCGCGGATCTGGTGATGTGGGATTGGATGGGGTTCGATTGATTGTAATTAGTTGATGGCAATGAGTTTCGAGATTACTTTACTAAATATATTTATCATTAAGTATTTGTCTATGAGGTTTAACCCATATGGTTGAATTCTCTCTACGAATGGTATAGTTACCATGGTTTATGTAAATATTCTGTAAATCGTTTATGAGTTTTGATTATATTGTATTCCTCTTGCCATCAATTCCATTTTTCCTTGCTATGTATATACTGATTAGAAAAGGCGACATCAAGTATGTAGCAGTAGGTTTGGCAGTCGCAATTTTCTTGACATTGCAACAGATGGTTGTATGGGAAATGGGAATGTCAAAGGCTTTATATAGAATTGATTCAAATCTATTTAAAATACAATTAGAAGCGATAAAAAATGGAGGGAAAATTAAATATTAGTTTGTCTTTAAATCGATAGAATATATCTACCACAGGCTACGGTCTGAGTTCAGTAATCTCGATTTACTAGTGGGGATGATGGGTTTGGCGTAAGTTTTTGGTTCGATTCTCTTACGAGAGGCTACGCCAACGAGATTAAATTGAATAAACCAGCCCCTACAGATTGATGATGATCTATCGTTTTTCTGTGATATTAGATCGAACTTATTCTAGGGTTTGTAGGGGCAGGTTTATGCTAGGGATATCGAATTATACAGGTTGATTTCGATCGAACCCGCCCGTCATCTCTAGATATGTTCGATCGATCCGAATTGTGGATTGTAGATTCGATAAGGGTTGGGAATTGAAGACTCGATTACCTACGGGACACTTTGCGATCGATACTAAACAAACGAAAATGATTTAGGCTCTGGTAATGGTTGGTTATTGTCTTGCATAACTTCAATCAAACCATCAAGAGCTTCCTGTCCATTTTGAGCGGCTTCTTGATAAGTACGACCGTGAGTAACAAATTTTTGCCAAGGAAATTCAGGGAGATGAACTAGATAAAGGTTATCTTCCTCCGACCATTGAATGACCATTGTATATTTACGATTCATCGTTGGATTCATTTAACTACCATTTTACCGTATCGTACATAAACCCACCTGTCATCTATAGCTATTGTCGCTTGATTTGGGATTGTGGATTGTGGATTCGATCGAGATTGGGGATAGGATTTGGGGACTCGATTCTTTTTCAGAGAGGCTACGCCAACGGCTAGTGACGAAATTAGCGGAGGATATCCCTGTTAGCTATAATTGAGAAATATCGATGCCTACTGATGAGCAAGCACAGGCTTGTCTGAGAGTCTGCAAAATGTTATCTAATGGATACCAGCCGATCTATTTATTTCGGTACAGCCAAAACGCTAGAAGAATATATATCCTAGCTGGCATGACGGAAAGTATCCAGGTTGTTATTCCTGAGAATGGTCAATGGAGGTTTATAGATGATGCAGTCTGATTTTAGCAATATGACCGATCGCGAGTTAAAGGATTATGCTTTAGCCCATCGAGAAAATGATGCAGTTTTTGAAGAGCTAATTAAAAGAGTTGAAATGAAGGCTAAATCTCATTCCTATCCTGAAACTGAAGAAGGCTTAATCGCAAAGGAAAAAGCCTTTATGCAAAGCATCAGCAAAAGTCGTGCATAAATAAGCGGAAATCGATCTCGAATATCGATCGATTTCCGCTTATTTTATTTTAATCTCGACGGCGAAGCGAACCATTGATAATTGAACACACTCGACATCTCTAGATATTTTCGGTCTACCTATTGAAAATAGACTCAAAATTTAAATTTTATCGTCGTCTAATTTAATAGTGAATGTTAAATATTTTGGGTTCTGGATCTACATCATGCGAAATCTCAGTCAGATTAAAAATTACCCAGCACCAGGGCGCATGTTTTGCTTTATTCTGTTGCTGGCTTTATTATGGTTGCCTGGATTGGCACTCATATATTTAGTGATGGGTAGCACCCAAAATCTAGAAGATCCGGGTACCAAGAATTTGCTCTCGATTTTGACGATGGGATTGCTCGCGATCGAGTTTATCGCATTATTACCCTGGTGGGGACGCAAAGTTTACGAGCATCCGAATTTATACGCCCGTTATGGATTGATCTTTACGCGCCAGAATGGATTATTATTACTCAAAGGATTGGCGATCGGGGCTGGTTTTGCTTTTGCATTATTTATTACTCAAGGGTTGCTCGGTTGGTTGACATGGCAATCCCCGCGATTATCGATCTGGCAATTAGCATTAGAAGGTTCGGCAACTGCATTGGGTGTTGGTTTGGCAGAAGAGTTATTTTTTCGGGGCTGGATGTTGGATGAATTGGAGCGAGATTATGCTCCTAAAATTGCTTTAATTATCGACGCTGGTTTATTTGCGCTCTTACATTTTCTCAAACCGATTCCAGTTCTAATAGCCTCTTTACCGCAGTTTCCAGGATTATTTTTGCTCGGTACTGTCGTAATTATTGCCAAACGACATCATCGCAATTTATTAGGTATTTCGATCGGTCTTCATGCCGGGATGGTGTGGGCTTATTATATTGTCAATGTCGGGAATATGGTTAAATATTCCGGTCGAGTTTCGGACTGGATTACTGGGATAAATGGCAATCCGATCTCAGGGTTGCTGGGATTGATTTTCCTAGGGGCTTTAGCTATTTTAATGTCGAGTACATCGAAGACAGTCGATCGATCTAATACCTAAAAATACAAAAAGTCAAGTCCCAGAAGTCTGGTATCCATATTTACCCACTTCTATAGTTGTTTTGTTCTATAATCGATGAATTCGGCACTGTCGATGCAACGCGAACAAATTCTCAAATCGTCATTATGATTAAGCTTTACCAATTTGCTCCTGCTTTTGGGCTACCCAATGCCAGCAGCTTTTGCCTCAAGTTGGAAACGTACTTGCGAATGGTAGAACTCCCGTTTGAGTCAATCTACGGGATCGAGATGGGTAAAGCACCCAAAGGCAAGATGCCTTATATCGTCGATGGAGATCGAACGATCGGCGATTCTAATTTCATTATCGATTATCTCAAGCAGACTTATGGCGATCGATTAGATGCACATCTTACCCCATCGGAGCGAGCGATTTCCCTAGCGATGCGTCGTCTGATTGAAGAAAATCTCTATTGGGTAATGGTACACAACCGCTGGATCGAACCTGCGAATTGGGAAATCACCAAGGAGGTATTTTTTAAAGATTTACCGCCGATAATTAAATCGATCGTGCCCAATCTGGCGCAAAAGGACACTCGGAAGAAGCTCGAATGTCATGGTATGGGCAAACATACTAGCGAAGAAATTTATGCGATCGGGATTGCGGATCTGCACGCACTGTCTGACTTTCTGAGCGACAAGCCGTTTTTCTTGGGTAACGAACCAACTTCGCTAGATGCTTCTGCTTATGGGATATTGGCAAATATTTTGGGATCTCCATTCGATTCGCCATTAAAAGCTCGGGCGCAACAATTAAATAATATCGTGGCATATCGCGATCGAGTTCGCGATCGCTATTATCCACCTGCTACTGTTGCGTAATGTCCGCCTAAACGGAATACTTGGACTAGAGTAAATAATATCTATTGTCGCGAATTAAATAGATATTATTTACTTGCTATTATCTAAGTAAAGATCGATATGTCTATTAATATAAATTAAAATTGCTGCTACAACTAGCTAGGCTCAAACGACACTATTTATTATTCTCGATCGCGCCAATCTTATTATGGCTGGCGATCGAACTCATCGCGCGGATCTGTGCGGAGATGTTGTGGTTTGAGGAAGTTGGCTATTTGCCGATGTACTTGCTGCGGCTGACAACGCAAGGATTGTTGGGGATTGGCATTTTTAGCCTGACGGTAGTTTATTTACTGGGCAATTTAGCGGTAGCTCAGAGGCTGAAATATTCTCTACCTGACTCACAGCTAGATCGCTTGCAAGCCGATCGAAATCGACAAGAGATCGATTCACAATCTCGGCGTAGTTCGGGTGCTTTGAACTTGCGCTGGCTGCTGCCTATATCCATAATTTTAAGTCTGCTCGTCGGGATAATTTTGACTCATTATTGGCAAGTGAGCGCGAGTCAATGGCAGGTAGATCCCAATTTGCCCGATATTACACCGCCTGCACCTCGGTTATTTCGGCTCGAAGCGATCTGGCAGATTGTCAAGCAGTCGATCTCTTCTGGAAAGATGGCACTAGGCGCGGGGTTATTGACGATCGCGATCCTTGTCTATCCGCGCTGGTTGCTACGATCGATCGCGCCGATCTTGAGTTTAGCGATCGCTTGGGTGGTTTCGCAACAATGGATGCGGGTGTTACCTTTGTTTCAGGCTACGGCTTTCGGGCACACAGATCCGATGTTCGATCGCGATATTAGCTTCTATATCTTCGGTTTGCCAGTGGCGGAACTGGTGGAATTTTGGTTGATGGGGATGTGCTTATATGGTTTTATTGCCGTCCTGTTGACGTATTTATTATCTGGCGATAGTCTCAGTCAGGGGAAGTTTCCCGGCTTTTCGCGCGCTCAACAACGCCATCTGTATGGATTGGGTGGTGGCGTGATGCTAGTTGTCAGCTTTAACTATTTATTGAGCTGCTATGAGTTGTTGTATTCCCCGCGCGGTGTGTCGTTTGGGGCGAGTTATACCGATATAAGTGTCTTGCTACCAGCCCAGACAGCATTGAGTATCTTATCACTAGCGATCGGGGGATATTTACTCTGGCGATCGATTTATATTTCGCGCCAAGTGCCAAATCGATTGTTACGGTGGGCGGCGATCTTGTATCTAACAATCGAGATCGGCACTACCACGATCCTACCCGCGATCGTCCAAACTTTGGTCGTCCAACCGAACGAACTAGCACGCGAATCACCATACATTAAACGCACGATCGCGTTGACACGTCAAGCTTTTGGGCTAGATAAGATCGCGGTAAATAAGTT
>NZ_PVWO01000351.1 GCF_003003845.1 Chamaesiphon polymorphus CCALA 037
GGAAAGAGCTTCGGCGACGTTGATTCTCAATTCAACGCAAACCGGGCATACCAAAGCAATTATGGAAAGCTCGATTATCAGTGCCAAGCGGACTGCGGCGAGTGCGGCAATCGGTGCCGAGCAACTAAAGGGTTCGCAAAAATTAACTACTTTGGGACTGATTGGTACGGGGTTAATTAACTTTGAAATCGTTCGCTTTTTATTAACTACTTGTCCAGAAATTGAAACCGTATTAGTCTGCGATCTCAGTCAAGAACGTGCCGAGCAGTTTAAGCGCAAGTGTCAACAATTATCCGATCGATTGAGTATCGAGATCGTCGCCGAATCTAGTACCGTTCTCAAAAAATCTTCGGTAATTTCTTTTGCGACGACGGCAACTAAACCGCATATATCCGATCTATCTCAGTGTCAGCCGAACGCAGTTATTTTACATATTTCCCTGCGCGACTTATCGCCAGAAATTATTTTAGCAGCCGATAATATCGTTGATGATATCGATCATGCTTCTCGCGCTCAGACATCGGTTCACCTAGCCGAACTAGCATCGGGCAATCGCGATTTTATTCGCACGACGATCGGCGATATTCTCAATGGTGATGCACCCGCTCGCTCGAACGATAATAAGCTTTCAATCTACAGTCCGTTTGGCTTGGGCGTACTCGATTTAGCATTGGGACAATTGGCATACAAACTGGCAATCGAGCAACAGATGGGCGAAACGATCGAGTCATTTTTGCCCGCTTCTTGGCTAGAAAGAGATGAATCTGGAGTACCTGCGTAATGACAAACTCAACTTCACCTTTACTAAATTTAACCGAACGAGAATTATTAAATGAGTGGAATAATACTCATGTCGATTATCCACTCGATCGCTGTTTCGCTCAGTTATTCGAGGAACGAGTAGCAGCACATCCAGACGCGATCGCGGTCATCTTTGAGAACCAACAATTAACATATCAACAATTAAATACCCGTGCCAATCGCTGGGCACGACATTTAGTCGATCTCGGCGTAAAAGCTGAAACGATCGTGGCTGTAATGGGCGATCGCAGTATCGATTTCCTAACGGTAATGTTGGCAGTATTTAAAGCTGGTGGGGCATATTTACCGCTCAATCCCGAACATCCAGCGGAGCGCACGCAACAAGTATTAGCGCAGAGTCAGGTGCCATTGCTATTAGCTCAAAGCAACTTGGCAGTAATGTTAGCACCAGTATTAGCACAACTGGAAACTAAACCCCAATTATCGTACTTTGCAGATATCGATCTGTTGGCATATAGCAGCGAAAATTTAGAAATTCGCTCTAATCCCGATAATTTAGCATACGTTATTTATACTTCTGGTTCTACTGGTACTCCCAAAGGTGCGATGCTGGAACAACGGGGGATGGTGAATCATTTATATGCCAAAGTTACGGATCTAAATTTAAGTGCGAACGATATCGTCGCGCAGACGGCATCGCAAACATTCGATATTAGTATTTGGCAATTTTTAGTTGCTTTACTCGTCGGTGGTAAAGTTGAAATTATTCCTACCGAACTGGCAACAGATCCGACGCAAATCCTCGCACATGTAGAAAGTCAGGGGATTTCGATTCTAGAGATCGTGCCATCTTTATTGCGGGCACTTTTACAGCAAATTGAAACTAGTGGAAAGCCTTATCTAAAGCTTGCTAAACTGCGGTGGTTATTGCTCACAGGCGAACCTTTGCCACCCCAATTGGCGCGGGGATGGTTGGCATTTTATCCTGCTATTCCGATTTTAAATGCTTACGGGCCGACGGAGTGTTCGGATGATGTCACTCATTATGCAGTCCATCAACCACCCACAGCCGAAGTTATCAATCTGCCGATCGGTCGGGCGGTTTCTAATACCCAATTATACGTCCTGGACGATCGATTAGAAATTCTGCCGCTCGGCGTAGCGGGCGAACTCTACGTCGGTGGTGCTGGCGTAGGGCGCGGTTATTTGCACAATCCGACGTTGACTGCAAAGGCATTTATCGAACATACCTTCGATAATGGCGAATCGATGCGATTGTATAAGACTGGCGACAAGGCGCGGTATTTACCCGATGGGAATATCGAATTTTTGGGGCGAATCGATTATCAGGTGAAGATTCGCGGCAATCGGATCGAGTTGGGCGAAATTGAGACGGTACTGAGCCAGCATCCCCAAGTGCGGGAAGCTGTGGTAATTGCCAGAGAAGATCGCCCTGGGGATATGTATTTAGCAGCTTATTTAGTCGTATCACCACTCCCCACTCCCAACAACGATCGGGATTTACAGGATGAAAGGATTGACAGGATTAGTCCTTCGGCACACTCCCAACTCCCAACTCCCAACTCCCAACTCCCAACTCCCAACTCCCAACTCCCTAAGAGACTACCTCAAACAAAAACTACCTGCCTATATGGTGCCGGGAGCGTTTGTGTATCTGGAGTCGATGCCGCTGACACCGAATGGTAAAGTCGATCGCAAGGCGTTACCGTTGCCGGATCTGGATCTGAGTTTGCGGACGGATTTTGTCGCGCCGAGTACGCCGACACAGGAGGCTCTGGCGACTTTATGGCAAGAAATCCTCCATCTGCCGCAGGTAGGGATTCGCGATAATTTCTTTGAATTGGGCGGACATTCTCTGTTGGCGACGCAGGTAATTATCCGGTTGCGTCCGCTGTTTGGGGTAGAATTGCCGCTGCGCCGCTTGTTTGAGTCGCCGACTATTTCCGAACTGAGCGAGCTAATTGAAGCTACACAGGCGACTGGTGCGGGCTTAGATCGATCGCCGATTCTACCTGTTTCCCGTGCAGAAAAGCTCCCGCTATCTTTTGCGCAATCTCGATTGTGGTTCCTAGATCGGTTGGAAGGTGGTAGTGCTACCTATAATATGCCCGAACCGTTGCAACTGACGGGCGATCTGGATATTGCCGCGTTGGAATTGGCGGTAGAAGGCATTTTACAGCGGCATGAAGTGCTGCGAACTAGCTTTGAGACGATCGAGGGCGAACCAGTACAGGTAATTAGCAGCAATTTCCAGATTGCGATGCCCTTTGTAGATTTGCAACACCTGTCGGGTGAAGCTCAATCGACGCGATTGCAGGAACTCGCCGTTGAAGAATCGCAACAGCCGTTCGATCTGGCGGTGCCACCCTTATTGCGCTTCACGTTGGTACGGTTGGGGTTAGAATCCCACGTCTTACTCGTCACCATGCATCATATTATTTCTGATGGTTGGTCGATGGGAATCTTTGTCGATGAGTTATCGGAATTGTATCGCGCTATTTGTACGGAGACGCCCGCGCAACTGCCGGGATTGCCAATTCAATATGCCGACTTCGCTCAATGGCAACGCAAATGGTTGACAGGGGATGTATTACAAAGCCAAGTCGATTACTGGAAACAGCAATTAGCTACAGCCCCACCATTACTGGAATTGCCAACCGATCGACCGCGCCCGTCGATGCAGACATTTCGCGGTGGTACTACATCTTTTTATCTCGATCGCGAGTTAACTCAACAACTCAAACTATTGAGCCAAAATTCCGGGGCGACATTATTTATGACGCTGCTGGCGGCATTTGCAACGTTATTATCTCGCTATAGTCGGCAAGAAGATATCGTCATCGGTTCGCCGATCGCCAATCGCAATCATAGCGGGATTGAGTCCCTAATTGGCTTTTTTGTCAACACCCTCGTCTTACACACCAAACTCGAAGGCGATCCGACATTTACCGAATTACTCGATCGAGTGCGGGAAATGACATTGGGTGCTTACGAGCATCAAGATCTGCCATTTGAGAAACTGGTAGAAGAACTCCAGCCACAGCGTTCTTTGAGCTACACGCCACTATTTCAGGTGATGTTCGTCTTGCAAAACGCACCATTGAGTAAATTAGATCTGCCCGATCTGACAATCTCACCATTCAAAATGGAGCATGTCACCGCTCGCTTCGATCTGACATTACAGATGGAAGAAACAGCAGCCGGATTGACAGGGGAACTGATTTACAATCGCGATTTATTCGACGCGACGACGATCGAACGGATGGCATCACACCTGGAGATTTTACTCGCTGGTATCGTTGCCAATCCCCAACAACAGGTTGCCAAATTACCGTTAATAAGTAGCGCGGAACGGCAACAGTTACTCATCGATTGGAACGATACTCAAGTCGATTATCCTCAAGATAAGTGCTTTCACGAACTGTTTGAAGCTCAAGTAGAACGCACTCCAGACGCGATCGCGGTGCAATTTGAAGATGCAAAATTAACCTATCGCGAATTGAACGATCGATCGAACCAATTGGCGCGTTATCTCCAAACCTTGGGCGTGAAACCAGAAGTCCTAGTCGGCATTTGTGTCGAACGTTCCCTAGACACGATCGTCGGCTTATTGGGGGTTTTCAAAGCTGGTGGTGCCTACGTACCCTTAGATCCAGCCTATCCCGCCGACAGACTGAGTTTCATGCTGTCTGATTCGCAGGTAGCGTTATTATTGACGCAACAAAAATTGCTGGCAGGTTTACCAGATTGCGACGTACCGATCTTACGGCTGGATGCCGATTGGGGAGATATTGAAAGCAAAGATCGATCTAATTTCGATAGTGGCGTTCGATTCAACAATCTCGCTTATGTAATTTACACGTCTGGTTCTACAGGCAAACCCAAAGGCGTACTCGTTCAACATCAGGGATTGTGCAACCTCGCACAGGCACACGTTCGGATCTTCGACGCTCATCCCGATAGCCGCGTGCTGCAATTTGCGTCCTTTAGTTTCGATGCGTCGATTGCGGAAGTGGTGCTGTCGCTGTATGCAGGAGCTACCCTCTATCTGGGTGCGCGGGAGTCGTTGATTCCGGGTACGGGATTGATGCGATTATTACTCGATCGCAAAATCTCCCACGTCACGCTTTCGCCTTCAGCTCTAGCCGCGATGCCGAGTGGTGAGTATCCCGATTTACGCACGATTACCGTCGCGGGTGAGGCTTGTCCTCCCGATCTTGTAGCACAATGGGGGCGGGGACGGCAATTTATCAATGGTTATGGGCCGACAGAATCGACTGTCTGCACCACTACGGCAATTTGTAAGGATAGTGATACAGCTCCACCGATCGGACGACCGATGGATAATCTTCAAGTCTACATCCTCGATCGCCATCTCCAACCAGTCCCGATCGGGGTTGCCGGAGAATTACACGTCGGCGGTGCGGGTTTGGCGCGGGGTTATCTGAATCGTGCCGATTTAACTGCCGAGAAATTTATCCCCAATCCATTCGGTCGAGACTATTCAGGACGGTTGTATAAAACGGGCGACTTGGCGCGCTATTTACCCGATGGGAATATCGAATTTCTGGGACGGATCGACCAACAGGTGAAGATTCGTGGTTTTCGGATCGAGTTGGGCGAGATTGAGGCGGTGTTGAGTCTGCATCCACAAGTGCGGGAAGCGGTGGTGGTGGTACGAGTGGATCCGACTGGTAAACGGTTGGTGGCTTATATCGTGCCGAAATCGGGAACGATTGCGACTGGTGAATTGCGGAGTTTCGTAGCCGATAAGCTAGCGGAGTTTATGGTGCCGTCGGCGTTTGTGATGATGGAGTCGTTGCCTTTAACTCCTAATGGCAAGATCGATCGCAAGGCGTTGGCAAATCTGGAGCAGGCGCATTCGGAGTTAGATAGCATCATCGTAGCTCCCCGCACTCCAGTTGAGGAAGTCTTGGCGGGGATTTGGGCGGAGGTGCTGGGAGTCGAGCGGGTGGGGATTCACCACAATTTCTTTGAGTTGGGTGGGCATTCGCTGTTGGCGACTCAGGTGGTTTCGCGGATTCATGATGCGCTGGGGGTGGAGTTGCCGTTGCGGACGTTGTTCGAGCGGCAGACGGTGGCAGATTTGGGGGAGGTGGTTGTCGAGTATCTGGCGGCTGAGACGGAGGACGATGAGATGGCGCGGATTTTGGCTGAGTTGGAGGAGATGGATTGAATGCTCCCTACCGATTTGCTGTTGACATGGCGAGGTTCCAGTACTCTACTTGTCTAGCATTTCTGGTGCTTGGAGAACCCGGATCTGGGGGAGGCTTCCCCCAGACCCCCCGTTGAGAGGCGGGGTGCCGCCCCTCAAACTCCCCTGCACATTTTGGTTGTTGGTGCTAGTGTGGCGGGTGCCCGATGTTTGATTGGTGGCTGCGGGGTAGGGTTCGATCTGTAATAAGCGTGATGAGCTGGGCACGAAGCCCTCCCCTGGGCGTAGATTGTCTCCAATCAACATACCATCTGCCATCTCCTTCTTTTATCTAGTGCCTCTCCAAGGA
>NZ_PVWO01000352.1 GCF_003003845.1 Chamaesiphon polymorphus CCALA 037
CCACTAGCCCCCGACAATTTACAACTAAACAAACCATCCGTACCCGCCCAGTCCCAACATTAACCGATCGATATTTAAAAACATACAAGATTATGAAAGCATTCCAAGCCAGTCCACAAAGTTTTCAAAAAGTTGAGACTAAAGCTCCTTTTCTACTAGTTGAAAATGTTGCCAAAATTTATCCTACTGCCAAAGGTAGTTACACCGTTTTAGAAAATGTCAATCTGTCTGTCAATAAAGGCGAATTTATTTGCGTGATTGGGCATTCTGGTTGCGGTAAATCAACCCTACTCAATATGGTGGGTGGATTCAGTCAACCTAGCGTTGGCAGAGTCGAACTAAAAGGAGAACGAATTGTCAAACCCGGCCCCGATCGCATGATGGTGTTTCAAGGTTATGCACTTTTACCTTGGAAAACTGCTTTTGAAAATATATATTTAGCCGTTAATTCGGTCTTTCCTCAAAAATCTAAAGCAGAAAAAGTATCGATCGTTCACGAGCATTTAGCCATGGTGGGATTATCTGAAGCTGCCGATAAAAAGCCCAAACAATTGTCGGGAGGGATGCGCCAACGGGTGGCGATCGCCCGCGCGCTTTCGATTCGTCCCGAAGTCTTAATTTTAGACGAACCTTTTGGAGCTTTAGACCAAATTACTAAAGAGGAATTACAAGAAGAATTAATGCGGATCTGTGGCGAACAAAATTGTACGGTGTTGATGATTACTCACGATATCGATGAGGCATTATTTTTGGCAGATCGGTTAGTGATGATGACCAATGGCCCTGCTGCAAATATTGGAGAAATTCTCACTATTCCCTTCGATCGCCCGCGCGATCGCGATCGAATTATGGAAGATCCAGAGTACTATAATCTACGCAATTATGCTCTCGATTTTCTCTATCATCGCTTTGCTCATGACGATGAATAATTTAATTAATCGATAATCGATCGTTGAGATTAAAAAACATGATATACGGTACTTACTAGTTAAATATCGGCTATTATATAAATATAGAAAAGCAGGGTGGGCAATGTCTTTTCTCCCTGTCTTAACCCAAACACATGTGGAGGTTTCCTCCGCATGTGTTTGGGTCGCAAACCGTCGGATAAACCGACGAGTGGGAGCCACTGTCCACCATTAAAATATCGGCTCGTACAGATAGCTCTCGATCGAGAGAATATACAAATAACACTCTTTAATAATAGTCAACTTCATAAGTTATATGTTTTCACAGCTAACCGAACGGCGAATGCATGTGGTGCGTTGGATATTAACAATCGCATGGCTGCTAATTATCGCATCATTATTTTACGATCCTTGGACTTCTGCATTGACAGAGCCAAATCATCCTTGGAGTCCATTAAGGTTATCGGATAGCTGTATTTTGGTGCAGGGAAAGTGTCTGGTAGAGCAGCCTTATCCGCTGGCTACAACCTTATTTTGGGGGGCAATCGTCCCTGCATCGATCTTTATTTTGTTAGTCTTCGGACATGAAGTTTGGCGAAGGATTTGTCCGCTATCATTTTTGTCGCAAATTCCGCGTGCATTAGGCAAGCAGAGGCAATTTAAACGCGAAAATCCCAATACGGGAAAAGTTCGTTACGAGCTGGCAAAAGTCAAGTCCGATTCCTGGTTGGGGAAGAATTATCCGTATGTGCAATTTGGCTGGCTATTTGTCGGATTGTGCGGGCGGATTTTATTTTTTAATGCCGATCGATTGGTATTAGCATTATGGATATTATTTACAATCGCTGCGGCGATTACCGTCGGCTATTTGTATGGGGGTAAATCGTGGTGCAATTATTTTTGTCCGATGGCTCCAGTACAACAGATTTATAGCGAACCTGGGGGTTTATTTGGTAGTAAGGCACATATCAGCGATACGTCGATTACACAGTCGATGTGTCGGACGGTATTGCCCGATGGTAAAGAGCAAAGTGCTTGCGTTGCTTGTCAAAATCCTTGTATCGATATCGACTCAGAACGCGTTTATTGGGATAGTATAAACAAACCAGAAGTATCATGGTTGCGATATGGTTATGTGGGCTTAGTTATTGGTTATTTCGTTTATTATTATTTATATGCGGGTAGTTGGGATTATTATATTTCGGGTGCGTGGGCGAGACAAACCGACCAATTATCAACACTATTAAGTCCAGGATTTTATTTATTCGGACAGGCGATAAATATTCCTAAAATAGTTGCCGTACCATTAACATTAAGTGCTTCTACTTTCATTGGTTATCGGGTGGGCAGATCGATCGAGCAATCGGCAAAAGCTTACAGTCGTAAGCGCGATCTCAAGCTATCTCCAGACATAATTCGGCATCGCGTTTTTACGCTATGTACGTTTTTTATTTTCAACTTTTTCTTTATCTTTGGCGGTCGTCCATTAGTACAACTAATGCCGATTTGGGGTCAATATGTTTACGAACTTACCCTAGTATTATTGAGTACGCTATGGGTATACAAGACTTGGCGACTCAGCCCCGATCTGTATTCGCGCGAGAATTTGGCAAGTCGGTTCCGCAAGCAGTTAGAGAAATTACAACTGAATATTTCTCAATATGTAGAAGGTCGTTCTTTGAGCGAGCTGAATACTCACGAAGTTTATATTTTAGCTAAAGTTTTACCTGGATTTACCAGAGAAAAGCGACATGCTGCTTATAAAGGGGTCGTGCGCGAAGCATTGGAAGAAGGGTATGCGAATTATTCGAGTAGTTTAGAAGTATTGCAACAATTGCGTCAGGAATTAGGCATTACCGATGACGAACACCGCGAGGTATTAGAAGAATTGGGCATCGAAGATCCAGAGTTATTAAATCCCGATCGTCAGCGCAGTTTAGAGAATCAAATTCGCTTGACTGGCTATCGCAAATCACTGGAGCGGCTGATGCTATTACAACGTCAACAAGATCTGACTAATCCCGATCCTAACTCAATCGAAATCGATGCTTTGCGCCGCCAATATTCGATTAGTTCTCAAGATGAAGATTGGATTTTGAGTGGAATTTCGCCAGAATCTGGCAGTTTACGCCGAGCAGAATTTTTACTCGCTCAATTACCCGATCTGATTACCTGCTTTCGCGGACTCAATCAACCAATCTTGCACGAACAACAAGCAGTTTTGACACTGCTCAAAAGTAGCATCCATCACAAGAAAGAATTAATCGTTCGGACTATTTTGGAAACACTTGCCAGCCTGAAGAACGATTTAACCGCGATTTCTCTGGCTCAAAAATTAGGCGATTTAGCTCCAGTAGTTTTGCTAGAACTATTAGAATCAGAAAATTGGCACGAACGACTGCATCCAGAAATAATTGAGAAGCTAGCACCATTATCAGGAACCACAAGTTCTTGTGCGATCGACTATTCAAATGAAGAAACCTTAAGAACGCTAGCACCGTTGCTCGACGATCGCAACCCCCTCATTCAAACAGCTTGTCTGTATATTACCGCGCAACTCGATCTCGCTCAAAGTCAAGCCATCGCGCGCAATTATACGCACATTCAAAACTCACCACTGCTCCAAGAAACTGTCAAAATTATCTTGTCTGCATCCAAAGAGTGTCCGCCTCTGACTACATTTTCGTTATTAGAAAAAGTGGTACACCTATTTAATAGTGACTTCTTTCATCGGATGCATAGTGAAACATTAATCTCGCTATCCGAGCGTGCTGAAGTCAGAACCTTTGGTGATGACGAAGTTATTACCGAAGCTGGCGACACCTGTCGCGAACTCCTGCTATTAATTGAAGGTTCGGCAAATATTCTGTATCATTTACCAAACCAAGAAGTCCGGATCGAGCGACTCAAATTAGGTCAAACACTCGACGAATTAGAAGTTTTGGCACATAGCGACTCCAAGAATACGATCGTGGCTAAAGGCGATTTTACCCGCATTTTGGCAATGCCAGTCAATGCCTTTGACGATTTGCTCGATCGCGATCGCGATTTTGCACGGCGGGTATTAGAACTCGAAAGTCGTCAGTTGCAAAGATTTATGCGATCGCTGCAAACTATCTAAGCATAGCTCGCCAATCTTTGCTAGCATCGAAGAATAAATCAATTAAAATATTGCTAGCTTGCTAACAATATTTTAATTATTATTTTTTGGGAGTATCGCTCCATGTCGAGAAAGTACAGTACTCCTGGCTATCATCCGATTAAAAAAATTAAAGTTATCTTCAAGGGTCTGCACATTGCCGTCATTACGGATTTTAGTGTTGCCTACAAACTAATATTATCGATACCGATCGCGATCGGGGCGATCGCATTTCATAAATGGGTGGATCTGTCGTTGATTCTAATCGCAACCGGACTAATGTTACTGGGCGAATTATTAAATAGTGCGATCGAAATCTTGTGTGATTTTGTCGAACAGCAACAAAATCCGCAAATTGGCGCGATTAAGGATATCGCCGCAGCGGCTGCGGGGGTTGGGATCTTTGTATGGGTAGCAATCCTGATTATCGAAGTCATCCAATTATGGGCAATTGTGTA
Organism: Chamaesiphon polymorphus CCALA 037; assembly: GCF_003003845.1. GTDB lineage: Bacteria > Cyanobacteriota > Cyanobacteriia > Cyanobacteriales > Chamaesiphonaceae > Chamaesiphon > Chamaesiphon polymorphus. The sequence goes on from NZ_PVWO01000352.1 coordinate 4,506, forward strand.
GAAATGCTCGATTGGGGCGATATTTAGCAACTTGCGGTTGACATCCTGCTAGGCTAATAATATCTAGTTTAACCATCAAAAATTTATTATTGCCCCATGAAAACTGTCTCTGTAGCTACCACCAGCCAGATTAAAGAAGGTGAATTACTAGCTGTTAAAGTCGAGAACCAAAAAGTTATCTTGACCAAAATTGACGATAAAATCTATGCAGTCGAAAATAAGTGTCCTCACTTGGGAATGCCCCTCGCCAAAGGCAAAGTTTGCGATCGCGCTGTAACCTGTCGATGGCATGGTGCAAGTTTCGATCTGACTACTGGTGAAAATGTCAAGTGGGTAGATTCGTTTGTCGGCATCCCCTTGCCAGAATGGTCGCACCAAGTACTCAGCGTTGGCAAATCTGCCCAAAGCATTAAAACATATCCGGTTACTACCCAAGGTGATGAAGTCTCGATCTCGATTTAGATGTCGATTTGAGCTTAATTAGTAATTAGCTTAGATCTGCGGGTACTCGCAGATCTAGGCTAAAAACGCTTAAAAAATGGACTGTTCGGGATTGCACTACATTCCCGACTGCTCGAAAACTTTTTATCTATTCCCTGAAAATTGGGTGTTTCATTATTCGTGTAATACCAATTCTCTAAGTTACTGCTACAGATCTTTACCCCTCCCAGCCTCCCCTTATAAAGCGGATGCAACCACGCGGAGGTTCCCTCCGCATGTGTTGCACCAAGCAGGGGAGGAGCAGTCCCTAGACACGAGCTGTAGCCCGATTTTTTGGATTTGGTATAACTATTACCGAGCGGCGTAAGTAAAGCAACCATTGCCTATACTCTCCCAACTCCCTGTCTTGTCTCGCTAAACCGTCGGGAAACCCGACGAGCGCGAGCCGCAACTCCCAACTCCCAACTCCCAACTCCCAACTCCCAACTCCCAACTCCCAACTCCTATTTCGGATCGACATTTTGCGATCGATCTAGTCCGTCTGGAGGGGGTAGTAAGGGAATTTTTAAGGTAAAGGTCGAACCAAATTGAAGCTGGCTCTGGAGCGCAATTTTACCGCGATGGGCATCGACGATCGCCTTAACGATCGACAGTCCCAAACCAGAACCCTCAGAACGTCGCCGACTTTTGGCAGCACGGGTAAATCGTTCAAAAATTAGCTCTCGATCGGTTTCAGAAATCCCATCGCCAGTATCCTGCACCCACAGGTATAGCATCTTCTGCCGAATTATCGAGCCGATCGAAATCTTATCGCCAACTTGGGTATGCTGAACGGCATTATTTGCCAAATTGACGATCGCTTGTGCGATCCGATAGCGATCGATCCGCACTTTACCATCAGCAACTTTTGCCAAATTCCAATTTCGCTCGGCTAGCCCGCGCACTTTGGCAAATAGTTCTTCAGTAAAAACTCGGATATCGACGATTTCATACTGCAAAAAATCGGGACGTTCGGACTTGGCGAGTAACATCAGATCGTCCACCATCCGCGCCATCCGATCGAGTTCGTCGACTGGTTCGACAAAATACAAAATATCGCCGACTTGGGGATCGTTGGTTTCGTGGCTACCTTGTGCTGAAGAAGTTGCCTTTGCCCATTTTTGCATCAAGTCCGAACTTTGTTTGAGAATTTCCGGTCGCGCTCGCGGACTGGAATTGTGCAATTTACCGTTGACAAATACAATCATGTACACTTCATCTTCCGGCAACTGACGAGACAAGAAAGCATCAAAAAACTCTCCTAGTTCCTCTGAATCATATGGTTTTTTTAGCCGCTTATTCTTATTCTCAATTAATGCC
>NZ_PVWO01000353.1 GCF_003003845.1 Chamaesiphon polymorphus CCALA 037
AGCCAGCCGTCGGCGCGCCAGCGATCGATCGATCGATCGACTAATTCTCGTAATGGATCGTATTGCATTCCCTTGGGGATGACAATACCCAAGGCTTCGGTAGATAATTTATCGGGTAAGAGCCGATATTTTGGCTCGGTTTTACTCCAGCCTAGCAGCAGGCTTCGATCTGCGGCGATGGCGACAACTTTGCCTGTTGCGAGTAGCGATTGGGCTTGACGATAGTTATTGACGCCGACTAACTTAGCTTCGGGGATAACAAATTGCAGCGAGCCGATGGTGGTGGAGTTATTTAATACGGCGACTTTTTTGCCCGCTAAGTCACTATTTTTGACGATGTTAGCTCTGTTAGTAATTATTGCCGTACCATCTGAATAATAAGAGCGACTAAAATCGACTACTCGCGATCGAGTGGGTGTAATGGTGACTCTCGCAATTGTCAGATCGACTTTACCGTCGATCGCTACTTTGAGGCGATCTTGATTGGCGACGGGGACGAGTTGAATCGATTCTGGATTGCCAAATATTTCGGTGGCTAATTTACGGGCGATATCGATTTCCAACCCCTGTAAATTACCCGATCGATCTCGGGATCCGAGTAATGGTAAATTATCTTTGACTGCGACGATTAATTTTCGGCGTTGCTGAATTTCTTTCAGGGTTCCGGCTGGAGTTGGGATTTGCCAAGTAACAATACTCGCGATCGATACTAATGCGAAGAATAAAGATTTAAATCGATTAGATTGACATTTATTCTTCATAACAAATTGATGAATAGTTTAAAGTGAATAGTGGATAGTGAAAGACGAACTATCCACTATCCACTATTCACTATCCACTCAAAATCTATTTTGCTGCGGTTGCGGCTAATTTCACTACTGCTTCAAAGCTAGCTGGATCGAGGATGGCGATTTGCGCGAGCATCTTGCGATTGAGTTGGATGTCGGCTTTTTTCATGTTGCCGATTAGTTGGCTGTAGCTCATGCCATGCTGACGAGCAGCAGCATTAATCCGTGCGATCCACAAACGGCGAAAGTCGCGTTTTTTCTTTTTGCGATCGCGATAGGCATTCCGTAATGCCTTCATTACTTGTTGGTTAGCAATCCGATAAAGTTTAGAGTGAGAACCTCTAAAGCCTTTGGCTAACTTGAGAATTTTGTTGCGGTGCTTCCGCGCCACGTTACCGCGCTTTACCCGAGTCATAGTTTAAATGATGTTAGTTGGTGATTAAAATTGCTCTACGGCATTATGGATAGTTATTAATTTAACTATCGTCAGTCCTCAAGCTACCAGTGTCTGGATCTTACAAATTATCGAAATTCGATAATTTACAAGTAGGGGAGCATCCCACGTACTCTGAGTACGTCAGTCTCGTCAACCGCAGTTGCTTTTGATAGGCTCCGACGACGATCGGCGTTTTTGTGTTCGAGCAAGTGGCTCTTAAATGCCTTACGGCGCATAATTTTACCACTGCCGCTAGCGCGAAAACGCTTCGCTGCTGCTTTGCGGCTTTTGAGTTTCGGCATGGAATTTTCAGTATGTTTAGACACAATTTACTATTATACTCGATCGAGGCTGGAAATGGATAGGGGGTGGATGGGTGGATGAGTGGATGGGTGGATGAGTAATGAGTAATGAGTAATGAGTAATGGGTAATGGGTAATGGGTAATGGATCGCAAAAGGACGCTTGCGTTCATATTTACTATCCACTATCCACTATTCCCTATCCCCTATCCCCTACTCTGCTCCATCAACAGCGTATAGGCTGCTTTCGCTGCTGCTTGTTCGGCGGCTTTTTTGGATTGTCCGGTACCCGTGCCGAGATGTCGATCTCGAAACCAGACTTCAGCGATAAAGCGTTGAAACCGATCGATTTTGACGGCATCTTCGCGGACGCGATATTCTGGTAGAGCTTTGTAGTGTGCTTGCGTCCATTCTTGGAGCGCGTCTTTATAATTTTGCCGTGCGGGATCTTGAAGGATTTCGGTGGCTAATTTTTGAAAATGCGGATCTAACCAGGGTCGGATTAATTTAAGATTGTGCGTGGTCAGATATAGTGCGGCCAAAACTGCCTCAAAGGCATCTGCCAAACGCGACACGCGTCCCGACGGGTCGCCGACGGCAGAGGCGGCAAGGGTGAGATAGCGATCGAATCCATAACTATCGGCCAGTTGCGCCAAAATGCGATCGCTCACCAGCACCTTCCGAATCGCCGAAAAATCACCGACGGATTTGTCGGGATAAGTTTCCCATAAAAATTCTGATGCAGCTAGCCGCACGACTGAATCGCCGATAAATTCCAACTGCTCGTAGTTGGGCACTCCGACTGTTGGATGCGTCAACGCAATATCCAATAATGACCAGTCGAGCTGAGTATCTTCAGGCAATCCCAACCGAACAATCAGCCTCTCTAATTCTTGTTGTCGCCGTGGATACATCAGTAGTTTTTTACATGCAAAAAATGGAGAGCGGCGCATCGAACGGGAGGTTTCCTCCCGTTTGTGTGCGCCAAGACAGAGAGTTGGAACGTAAGCCGGGTTCTGTTATCTCTTGCGAGACGGCGGTTATCTATCTGGGTAGTTTGTTACCAAGTACCTCAAGCGGATCGTAACGGAACGGGGAAAAGACCAACCACTGATCCTGCCTTGCTTCCAACCGGGGTTTACCGAGCCAGTACCTCTCGATACTGCTGGTGCGCTCTTACCGCACCTTTGCACCCTTACCAGTCTAGGCTTTAGGCTTTAGGTGTTAGGTGTTAGGAGGTAGATATTAGGGTGTTTCCCTATTTTCTAAAGCCTAAAGCCTAAAGCCTAAAGCCTAAAGCCTAAATTGGCGGTATTTTTCTGTGGCACTATCCTCACGATCGCTCGCACTGGGAATTACCCAGCAAGTTTGGTCTTTAGGAAGCCCGGACTTTCCTCGAATTCGACGAGCGAACTCGCAACCACCTCACCTACTCTCTCTCAATTAATCATTGTACATGGTCATCATCGGACATCTGTCAGTCATTTTTCCGATCGAGTTATGGCTCGATGGAGAATTGAGCTAAAATTATCGCGATTACCTTCTGGACGATCGGTGGCAACTTATCGCCAAGTCTACCTTACTCGATCGCACTACTGAGTTACTCTCAAGCACAAGCCGACTCAAAAACTGCGCTAAAATAGTCTGGCTATCATTCATCCCATAACTATGACTCGCGCAACGATCGAAACGGAAAAGGGCACTATCAATATTCAGTTTTTTGATGCTGATGCTCCTAATACTGTCAAGAATTTCGTCGATTTGGCAGAAAAAGGTTTTTACGACGGGTTAACTTTTCACCGCGTCATTAATAATTTTATGATTCAAGGCGGCTGTCCCCAAGGTACTGGTACTGGCGGCCCTGGCTACAAGATTAATTGTGAGATCAATCCCAATAAGCACAAAGCAGGGACGCTCTCCATGGCACATGCAGGCAAAAATACTGGCGGCAGTCAGTTCTTTATCTGTCATTCTCCTCAGCCGCATTTAGACGGCGTACACACTGTTTTCGGTCAAACTGAAGATATGGATGTCGTCAATGCGATTAAAGGCGGCGATAAAATGCTATCTGTCAAGATTCAACACGACTAGAGGATAGGGAATAGGGGATAGGGAATAATAGGCTTTAGGCTTTAGGCTTTAGGTTTGGGAATTGCGTTCTTTATTCTCCCCGTCCCCAGTCTCCCCTTTTCTCCCTCCCCAGCCATTCTTGCTGGTAGTGCCAAACTATTCGGTTTCATTCCTGCCAGAAATTAACACTCGATCGTGCTGCTGCTGAGGTACTCTCAACTATGAATAAAATTCTTCAAATTTCGGAAATTGGCAGTCCGATTTTGCGTCAACGATCGACTGCAATTGCGAATATTTCAGAGCTACAACTTGACGAGCTAATTACCGATCTGATTGCTACGGCTGATGCGGCTAATGGTGTCGGCATTGCCGCGCCACAAGTAGCTGCATCGATGCGCTTATTTATTGTCGCTTCGCGTCCGAGTCCGCGCTATCCGCACGCACCGACGATGGAACCTACAGCCATGATAAATCCGGAAATTGTCGATCGATCTGGGGAATTGGTAGCAGGTTGGGAAGGGTGTTTGAGCGTACCGGGACAGCGCGGTTTGGTGCTAAGAGATCGCGCGATTGAGGTCAAATATTTTACCAAGCATGGAGAGTTAGTCCGACAAGAACTAACTGATTTTATCGCCAGGATTTTTCAACACGAACTCGATCATTTGGACGGCATTTTATTTCCCGATCGAGTCGCTACATCTACAGATTTAATCGCAGAATCTGAATATATGAAAATTGCTTTCGATTAGTCGATAGATCTAGCTTTCTACGAATATTTGTATTTACACAAACCTGAAGCTAGTATCGATCGATGATGACTCTAGGCGCGATTTCTAAGTAGATTTAGCAACCTGACTGTTGACTATTCCGCGATCGCGATCGCCTCGATCTGGGCGATATTTGTCTCGCGATCGACCGCTGTAATCGCCCACCGCAGGGGTTCGCCCCATTCTTGCAGTTTTGACTCGATCGCCATCGCTAACTCTCCTGGCGCGGCGGTAATGTCCATTTCGATTTCGACAAGTTGGATCTTCATTTGGGTAATGGGTAATGGGTAATGAGTGGAAGGCAGTTCCACAATACATTAAGCCTAAAGCCTAAAGCCTAAAGCCTAAAGCCTAAAACCTAAAGCCTAAAGCCTACCCTGTACAATATCTACATGTAAGTATTAATCTAAAAATAATGACGAGCTTGGAGTCCGTATCGATGTTTTTTCGTAAATGGCTGACTCGGCTGACGATCGTCGTGCTGATGTGGGTAATCGTGGGTATCAACGATGTTACTCTCGCAGTGGGCAGTCAGACCAATTTTAGTCGAATTAATTTGACCGATCGCGACTTTTCTGGACAAGATCTCACGGGTGGGGTGTTCGTCTCCTCGGAACTGCGCGGCGTAAATATGAGCGGGGCTAATTTAACCAACGCCATCTTGACAATGGCAGTAATGTTGAAAACAAATTTAGCAGGAGCCAATCTGACTGGCGCATTAGCCGATCGAGCCACGTTCGACGAAGCCGATTTGTCCAATGCCATTTTAACCGAAGCCACCCTGACTCGATCTCGATTTTATGGAGCCAAAGTTACGGGTGCTGATTTTACCGATGCGATCGTCGATCGAGCGCAAGCCAAACTACTATGCGAGCGCGCTGACGGCATTAATCCCGTGACTGGAGTCTCGACGAGAGATAGTTTGGGTTGTCGGTAGAGGGGTGGATGAGTGGATGGGTGGATGGGTGGATGGGTGGATAAGTAATGAGTAATGAGTAATGAGTAATGAGTAATGGGTGATGGGTAAGAGAATAATGTGCTCTCCCCGTCTCCCAGTCTCCTCGTCTCCCTCTCTCCTAACTCCCAACTCCCAACTCCCAACTCCAAATTGTAAAGATTTGCCAAAGATCCTCATATACCCAGACAGATCGCTTCACTTGTGGCACCGAGAGTAGCTAAACTACTCTAATAGAAGATATCTAAAAATAGATCCCAATTAATATGAGTGTAGTTAGTCAAGTTATTCTAAAAGCGGACGACGATCTCCGGTACCCCAGTACTGGAGAACTCAAAAGTATTCAATCATTTCTGCAAACTGGCGAACAACGGATTCGGATCGTCACCATTTTGGCAGAAGGTGAAAAGAAAATCGTCGAGCAAGCTAGTAAACAGTTGTGGAAGCTACACCCTGACTATATTGCGCCTGGTGGTAATGCTTCTGGACAAAAACAACGCGCTCAGTGCATCAGAGATTACGGTTGGTATCTACGTTTAGTTACGTATGGAGTACTTGCTGGCGACAAAGGGCCGATCGAGCAAATTGGCTTGATTGGCGTGCGCGATATGTACAATTCTTTAGGCGTTCCCGTTGCTGGGATGGCTGACTCGATCGCGGCTCTTAAGGAAGCAGCTCTGAGCCGTCTGAGCGAGGAAGATGCCGCAGCCGCAGCTCCCTATTTTGACTTCATTATTCAGGAAATGTCCTAAATCGCCATTTGCCATTAATGGATCGTAAGCATGTTAAAACAGCCCTCAGCAATGCTGGGGGTTGTTTTGTGGGCTCTTCATCACCTGGTATGCTAATCTCAGCTTTTTGACCCGAAATCCTTACTGCTAAGCCAAAAATGGCTGAAAAATCTAACAATAATAGATTTTAGGCTCAATCCCTTGTTAGCTATCAATCTGGGCGGAAATCAGCATACTAAGTAATGAAGAGCCG
>NZ_PVWO01000354.1 GCF_003003845.1 Chamaesiphon polymorphus CCALA 037
TATTTGTATGATGTAGAAAAAGAGGCTCGTTGTTGTTGTTATTTAATATATAATTTTTGTATAAGATAACCAGTACCGCCCGCAGAGCTGAAGATGAGGATTTGCTTGCGATCGGATTGAAATGCGTCGGTTTCGGCAATATTAGCCTTAGCCGAGCGGGTGGCGAGTTGGTAACGACCGTCTTTAGATAGAATCCGCTTGGTGCGTCCGGTAATTTCGGCAATGCGATCGTGTCCGAAGTGCCAATTGAGTTGGTCGAGAATGCCAGTTATCGGCGGCAGGATGGCAATATCTTCTAACAGCCGTGCGCGGATGGCTAGTGCTTCTTGACACACCACTGGGTTGTCATTGGCATCCTTGAGCAGTTCGCTTTTGGTATTGTTATTATCGTCAACATATTCGACATAGGTATGGATGGGAAATGAGTTATGAACATAACTGGCAATGACTTCTCTGGCACTAAAGTCGATCGCTCTGAGGTCGTTCCACTCGTTAGTAGGGATTTCTGCCAAGCGACGATCTAAGAGAGCTTCATTGGTTGAAATTAACTGCACCACTGCTGCGTAACCTGCGGCGATGTCTCGCTCGATCGCAGCAATTAGGGTGGGAGCCTTAACCGCACAGAGCAAACTGTTGAAGAACCTTAATTTGAGCGATTCAAACTGGGAATAGATAACGCACTTGGCTCTGGGATTGAGACATTTGCCGTTGGCAGCGTTGATGCCGCTGACATCTAAGGCGGTATCGAGATCTCGATGAATTACTTCAAACGCCCGCGCGTAGACATCCCAATACCGTTGCTGTTCGGGTGTAATTTCGTGGGTGAGGGTTTCAAAATTCACGCCGTCGAAACTGAGCGTGCGGGAGATATATTTACCCATCCGTTTTAAGTCTTGAGTCAACATTTCCAATCCTGCCAATCCTGCCGCGTCCATATTGGCGATGAACTGCTCTCTGGAGCTGAAGGGAAACCGTTCGCTCATCCACAGTCCGAGCCGCTGACAGTAAGCTAGATTCGAGGCTTTGCTGGCACCAGTGGCACTTAAATACACCACTCTGGCATCGGGCAGATTGTCGATTAATTCCATGCCAGCCAGTCCTTGCGCTGATGCTTTGGTTTTGCCCCGTTCGCCTTCTTCACCCGCACAGTTGCCCAGTAGGTGTGCCTCATCGATACAAATCGCGCCATCGAACTCGTTGCCCGCCCATTCTAAAATCTGCTCTACTCTGGATTTCTTCTCGCCTTTAGCGGCAGTACGCAGACAGCCGAAGGTAACGAAGAGGATGCCCTCGTTTAGACCGATTTTCTCGCCTAACTTATATTTGGTTAGCGGCACCACGGTGTTGGGATCGCCGCCGAGAGATTGCCAATCGCGTCGCGCATCCTCTAGTAGTGCTTCATTCTTACTGAGCCAGATCGCTCGTTTGCGACCTTCACACCAGTTGGCAAGGATAATCAGGGCAGCTTCGCGTCCTTTGCCTACGCCAGTGGCATCGCCGATGAAAAAACCCTGGCGATAATACTTACCCTCAGGGTCGTCTTTACTCGCAATAACTAGAGACTTGCGCTCGTCGAGTTTCCAGGGTACGTCTATGTGTTTATCGTGGGCTTCGCAAGCATAAATTAATGCCTCCAGTTGGGCTGAGGATGCCAGTCCATCGCGGACGATCCTGGCTGGTAGCTTGACGGTTACGGTGGGATAGGGAGCGGCAATTGCAGCCATCGCCACCGATTCGGCTAGTTGGGTGGGATGGGCTGGTGCGTCGGAAATCTCGATCGCGCTCGGTTGGTATGGCTCGAACGTGCCTTCTGCAAAAGCAGTGTGGCGTTCGCCTACCGGATGGTATTGGAGTTCGACGATCTCACCAAAACGGTCTTTGGGGACGAGTGGGACGATTTGGGTCGATCTGACTGGTTTGATATCAATCTCCACTACAGCAGGTGCGGCAGTTCCCTCTCCTGAAAGTTGGAATAGGGGTAGATTGCCAAAGGGATTGATACTCGCACTGATGCTGGCAAATAGCGGTAGATCTTGAGTTAAATCTAGGGATGCTGGTGTGGTGGATTCTGGTTTAATTTCTAATCTCGGTGGCACGTATCCGTCGATTAACCGATCGATCTCGCCCAGAGTTAGGATATCGTTGACGCATTTGGGCGGTGGCAGCTCATCGGCAGTTTTATCGAATACCAGCAGGCGAGTGGGAAAGGTGGTGCCGTGATGTCTGTAAAATTTTCCATCTAAATATACGGACAGGAGTAATTTAGCTGGTAAGCTGGCGAAATATTCGGGGTGCTTGCTGGGGGTGAGGGAATGGGCGACAATTGCGGCCAATCGTCCGTTGGGGGCGAGCTTGAGCAATGCCGATCGCAGGTGGCGGAAGATGGCATCGGGATTGCGCTTGCTGCTGGTAACGCTGCGGGAGAAGGGCGGATTCATAGCGATTGCCGTCGGTTTGATGCGCGGCAATAGCAGATCGTTGATATATTCGGCGTTGAGGGAAAATATTTCCGCCTGGGGAAAGACTTCGGTTAATAGTTCGCGGCGGAACTTGGAGAATTCATTGAGGATGACTTGTTGCGGTACTTCGGCATGGTTAATGGCGATTGCTGCAAGCATTCCCGTTCCTGCGGATGGTTCGAGCAGGATATCGTCGGATTTTAAAGCTAGCGCACGAGCGACGAGATATCCCAATCCCAGCGGCGTGCTAAATTGCTGGAGGTCGAGTTGTTCTTGAGAGCGAGCGGTATGATCTACGACCGAATCTTGAAGGCTCCAAAGTTCGGGCAAGCTCAGTTTGGGATGTTCGAGCAGGTACGCAGTCATGGCGGCTTCGATCGCATCGTAGGCTTGTTTCCACAGCCATGCACCATTGCTACTGCTGCCATAACAGTCGTTCATCACTGCTTTAATTTGCGGCTGTTCTAGTCTTACTCCAGCGGTGAGTCGGTCTAGGAATTCTCGAACTGGAGCAGTCTTGGTAATTGTAGGCATAAAAAAATCCCCAGCAGTTTTTAGCTACTGGGGGAAGTATTATTTGGATGGGAAAGGGAGAGGAATGTAAGTAATTAAAAAGAATAGTTGTAACCATCTTTAGAGTGAACGGTTTGGCAATATCTATGAGATATTCCCTGAATCAATCCACTTTTAGTCGAGATATTAAAACTACCGCTAGATCTGACAGCACATCGACCGATATAAGTACCAACCTTCTTTCCCTTAGTAACAACTGCTTTAACAAGATCTCCAGTCTGAAAGCCTTTAACAAACTTGTACTGAGGGACATAACGAGAGGGAAAGCCAAACCGATCGGTGCGACAAGATTGGCGAGTGCCATGCCCATTACAAGCGATCGATAAAGGTCGATTGGTGAGTAGAGTAATTGTCTCTACTGCTCCTACCAATGCTGCATCGATCCAGTGAGTTTTTGGGAGTTGGAAGCGAAAGCGATTCCAGCGGGTTCTGCCCCCAGTACCAGTAGTAATAGGTAGATCGGTTGCTTTGAGGGCATCGAATAATGCCCAACGGGTAGAATTAACCGCAGCCGCATCCCGCAGGGGTGATTTAGCCAGAGCCAATAATCGTTTCAACACATCCGGTTTATCGGCTAGGAACTCTTGAATCGGATGATTGGACTTAGCCTGATTGCAGTCATGGCAACTTAGACATAGATTTGATGGGCGATCGCTTCCATTTTTCGATCGGGGTATGATGTGATCGATCTCGAACGGTACATGTTCGACACCACAGTAAGCGCATTTGCGATCGAACTTCTCTAGTAGATAAGAACGAATTTCATAGCCAGCAAGAGTGCCAGATTGATACTCAGGACCAGAAATGGTTTCGTCCTGCATCAGTTGAGTATCAAACTTGACTAGTTCTTGAGCGATTGCTGTTACTGGAGCAAACCGTCTCAACCGATTGACCCAAGTGAGAGTAGTTTGAACTCGATGCTTTAAGCTCGGTGCTAGCCAGCCGTTCGGGCGAGTGCGATTGAGGAATCGGGCTTTTCGGTAGCGAGTTTTGCGGCTGCGCCTGTTGCGTCGCAGTTGACGACGGGAAAGGAGAGCGGCTTTAATTTGTGCCCCACGATGGGTAAGTTCGGCTGCCCATATCACCTTGGAGTTAGTAACGAGTACTAATCCAGTTACTTTTGAGCCTGGGTCGATCTTTATTTCTAGTGGTTGAGTTTGAGCATTACTAGCAGTTTTCAGAATTATAGTGAATGGAAAGCGACGCAAGATAGAGGCTTTGCGCTGCTTGAGCAATAAGCGAGCCTGAGCGGGATGGATGGGATTGAGTGGTCGGCGATTGGTATCGACGATTAATGCAAAATTAGACATGATAAACTCCATTTCTGGGTAATGTTAGCTTCGCCAAAGTTTAAAGAGCTTGTTAGATCGAATACACTGACTTAACCCGATTAAATCTGTTTAATATTTGATGATAGAGCAGTAATCTAGCTTCGCAATTACTGGTATCGTGACTCCGAAAACGTAGTGATATTTCTATCTCTGAGGCTGGTCAACTCTAGGCTTTATTCAAGCCCTCTCTAGATTGATTAATCAATTAGAGACGGGTTGTTGACCACCTCGTTAATCTGGGATTGACCTAGTTCCTCACCAGCAATAAGTCGGCGTTTGAATTGGTTTATTGGACTGGTTTTGATAATTGTTGACATAAAAAAAGCCAGCAGACAAAGCTGCTGGCAATAAGGGGGAGAGGAGTTGAGGTGTGGGGGTGTGTTTTATATTTATTCTGCTTCGCATTCACGAGCGAATTCGTAGCTGCTTTCTGCGTTGGTGTTCATTTCATCGTCAATTAGTTCCTGAATCTTTATTTGTTTATCTATTTCTGACATCTCTTGCCATTCAGATTCAGTGAAATGCTCCGATAGATCGATCTCACTCTCTAGTTGAAGCGAGATTTCATATTTGTAAATTCCATACTTTAATTTAGACTTTGGCACGATCGAATCTCCTTAGTTACTATTCATTATTTAGGTTTGCTCGATCTGGCTTTAGATATAGTTAGAGCTAAAGAACTCATACCAAGTATCTAGAATTGCTTCAACGATCGGAAATTTGCGATTCTCGTATTTTCCCGCCCTTAAATCCAGAAAGTATCTATAAGCGTTAACTATTCTCGACATGAGGCTGACTCCTAAAATAAGGTTAATTGAGACTGAGAAAGATCGATCGGACAGTAAGCTCGATTGTCGATGATGATTAAATAATCTGCCCTATCGATCCGGCGATCTATATCTCGCCAAGAAAAGAAAGGTAGTAAGTAGGGATCGTAGCTAATCTCTTTTAGTTGAGGTAAAGATTTCAAATTTCTACCGACTAAGATGCCACAGCCCCAGGCATGGACGTTTTTCTTTCGGGTTCTAATTACTCGTTGACGGCTGGTTTCTGAGACATGAAAAATTGGATTTTGAATTATTAAGTTATCAGTGTGTCCGACTACCAACCACGAGCTGCCGATCTTTTGGCGGATGCTCATCAAGCCGTTGTTGAGATTGCGGTAACATTGGGTGGGCAATCCGACACAAATTTTCCAGTCTATTTGTTGTTTAGGCATAAAAAAACAGCGGCGTTGTGCCGCTGTATGAAAGTAATAAGTTTTGACGTACTCCTTGGCATGAATGCGCGAGGATTCTCAAAGTTCTAGATCTTCGGCTGAATCTTCCATGTCTTATTTTCCTTAAGATTATCTTTGACAATTTGAATCAAGGTACGATCGTTCAAATTGGGCATTTGTTCGATGTCACCCTTAAGTTTGAGTTGTGGTTCGATGCGGAGGGGAGCGAGCATTAGAGTTGGCAAACCGATTCGCTTGGCGATGCGATCGATCTCAGTGGCTCTGATGTATCCAGCGGTATCGTTATCGGGTAGGATTGCGAGGAGCATTGGTTTGAGCTTGCGCTCGATTTGCTCTAGTTTGACTTCGATCGTGCCATAGCTATAGTCGCCAGCTTCGAGGCAAACTGCGGGAATGTGTCGGCTGTGGGCTATTTCTACGCATTTTTGCCCCTCGACGAGGAGGACGATATTTACCGCACCTGGGTAAGGGGATAAGCGTGCCAACCCGTATGGTTGCCAAGCTAGCTCTCCCGCACCGTTTACCCAAGCTCTGGACTGAAGATCGAAATACTGGGGATAGATGCTTTTATCTCTGCGGTAGTCATGGCGAACGACTCGCTGACGATCGCTATATCGATAGGTACTAAGATTGCCGTCGGTATGACTTAAAGCAATGGGTGCGATCGATGGATAATGC
>NZ_PVWO01000355.1 GCF_003003845.1 Chamaesiphon polymorphus CCALA 037
GGGGGGAGGTCTCCCCCCAGATCCGGGTTCTCCAGCACCAGTAAATTAAAACTAGGTACTATTCCAAAATCTGTGGGTAATCGATAGCTAAGGGGGGTAAACCAATCGCAAACGAAGCACGAAAAATCGGTAGGGGCAATTCACGAATTGCCCCTACTTATCTCTATATCCCCAACTTCCCCATATGAAAAGTCACACCAATATTGAAGTCGAAACATCGCATTCAACCGACGATCGATCTACAGTCAATATCTCCGTCCCAGAGAATACCGATGTCACCGTCGAAGTCACCGAAGCTCTACCAGAACAGGTGCTCCGAAATGTCGAAACGCTCACCAGCCATCAAGATCGTCACCAACAAAATACCACAGCCGATCGTCGAATTTTAAACAAAATAGCCGCTTTTTTCGCTCGTCCGGGATTTCTCTACTTTCAAATCGGATTTTTTGCAGTATGGATCGGTTGCACTAACTTGGCACAGCGCAATATCATCCCCAAGAATTTTCCTTTATTCGATTTGCACCTGCATGGCTTAGAAGTTGCTTCGCTACTAATTTCTACCGAGGTTTTAATCGCCCAAGCCCATCAAGAAAAAGTCGAAGAAGAACGAACTCATTTGGCAATTCAACTCGATCTAGTCACCGAACAAAAGATTGCCAAGTTAATTTCTTTAGTTGAAGAACTACGTACCGATTTACCTAATGTCAAAAATCGTACTGATGCCGAGGCTGAAGAGATGCAACAAGCGATCGATCCGCAGGCAATTTTGGACATCATTCACAAAAATGCTACCCACACGCTGACTGAAGAATTAGCAACTAAATCGGAGCCGAATTAAGGTGGCAAGCCTGGAGCGGGGAGCGGGTAAGAGGAAATTAAGAATAAAAGCTAATCCAAAATCCAAAATCCCATGACTCCAACAGAATTAGAATTAATAATCGATCGAGCCACCCAAGATCGATCGACTCATCTAGATTTCTATCAGAAATCCATTACGAGCTTACCGGATTCGATCGGCAATCTTACCGATTTAGTCAGCCTCCGGCTAGTTGATAATCGCCTGACTAGCTTACCAGACTCGATCGGTAATCTGATTAAATTACGCGAATTGCGATTATACAAAAATCAGCTCCGCAGTATACCCGACAGTATTGCCAATCTCCAAAATCTCACCTGGCTGAGTTTGAGCCTCAATCGGCTGACAGTCTTCCCCGAAAGCATTACCGAGCTGACTAATCTAACAGGGTTGCTGTTGAATGGCAATCAAATGGTAGTGTTGCCCCAAAGTATTACCAAGCTGACTAATTTAACATATCTAGATCTTACTGGTAATCCACTGATGGATCTATCACTACTAAATAGTTTACCGAACTTAAGAACTGTCAAATTTTGGGGTGTTAATTTACCGCGCAAATATTGGATCGAGATAAAGTTGCTGCATTCAGCTTTGAGAATAGTCGATCGTGATATTTTAAATATCGAGACTAAACACGATCGTCTTAATTATCTTGTAGGCAAATCAATGATTAAGTTACCCAAAGACTTGCAAAAATGCTTGCCAGCAAAGGATAAAAAAGTTACCTCAAAATCGCATTTTCACTTATCAAAGAATAACTTAACTTCTATTCCATCAGATATTGGTAACCTGACCCAATTAACTTGTATAGAATTAAGCAGCAATAAATTAACATCTCTCCCATCAAGTATCGGCAACTTAAGTAATCTGAGTCATCTGGATCTGCAAGGCAATCAATTATCTTTCTTACCTAGCAGTATCGATAATTTAACCAATCTCACTCATTTGTATCTTGGTAGCAATCTTTTGGGTTCTTTGCCAGACGCGATCGGGGAAATGAGCAAACTGACTCACTTACATCTCAATTCAAATTCTTTGACATCATTACCAGAAAATATTGGTAATTTGACAAAGCTAGTTAATCTAAATTTAAGTGGCAATCAATTGACCTCACTACCATCAAGCATGAGATTTATGATTGAATTGACTAGCTTAGATTTATCAGAAAACCCTCTCACCGATCTATCGATTCTTCAACATTTACCCAAGTTACAATCAATACATTTCCTCCGGCTATATTTACCGCGTCGATATTGGACTAAATTGAGTGAATGGAAAGCCGAGTGGTTGCAGGATGAAACAAATGCCGAACTACGGCGGAGACTGATTCAACAAATTGGCTACGAACGGATTTGTCAGGAATTGGATGCAATCCAGCTTGATTTTTGGCGAGAATATACCTTACTCAAAATCGATGGCATAGAAAGATGGCACGGACATATAGATATTTATGAGCCGATGGTATTACTCAAAATGACTTGTCCATCTACTGGGCATATTCATGTCTTGCGCGTACCTCCTGAAATGACAAGCGCGGAGGCGGCAATTACTTGGATAAATCATGGCATCCATCCCGATAGATTTATTGTCCAGACATGAGTCGATCGATTTTACCGCTCGAATTACCATCCTCTGTTAGAATCGCTCTGTGACGGTATAGTTTAATTGGTGAAAATACAATTCTGCTAAGGTTGCGATGGTGGTTCGAGTCCGTCTACTGTCACACTAACAACGTAGTTTAAATGTCAAAACACTGTGGAGTATACCCAGTCATGCAGGTGCGAATCCTGTCGTTGTTGTCTTCTGTTAATATCTAGATGTGATGGTATAGCTCAATTGGTGAGAGCGCGTGCCTGTCACCCACGAGGTTAGTGGTTCGAGTCTGCTTGCCGTCACACTAACAACGTAGTTTAAATGTCAAAACACTGTGGAGTATACCCAGTGATGTAGGTGCGAATCCTGCCGTTGTTGTCTTCTGCTAAAATTTATACTGTGACGGTATAGCTCAATTGGTGAGAGCGCGCGCCTGTCACGCGCGAGGTTAGTGGTTCGAGTCTGCTTGCTGTCACAATAACAACGTAGTTTAATTGTCAAAACGCTGTGGAGTATACCCAGCGATACAGGTGCAAATCCTGTCGTTGTTGTCTCAAAATTAGAGGTAGGGGCAATTCATGAATTGCCCCTACCTCTAATTTCGAGCTGTTACTATCGTTCCTCAAAATGAGGAGCGATAGCTACTAACAATTATTTCAGGCTAGTTTTTCTTCAACCAGCTAAACATCGCGCGTAAATCTTTCCCAACTGATTCGATTTGGTGTTCGGCTTCGCGACGACGAATTGCGGTGAAACCAGCATTACCAGACTGTTTTTCGAGAATAAATTCGCGGGCAAATTGTCCGGATTGAATTTCTGAGAGGATTTTTTTCATCTCGACTTTAGTTGCATCGTTGACAATGCGCGGGCCGCGAGTGTAGTCGCCATATTCAGCCGTATTCGAGATACTACTACGCATATCTGCTAAACCACCAACGACGACGAGATCGACAATGAGTTTAACTTCATGGAGACACTCAAAATAGGCGAGTTCGGGCTGATAACCTGCTTCGACTAGTGTTTCAAACCCAGCTTTAATTAGGGCACTCAAACCGCCACAGAGGACTGCTTGTTCGCCAAATAGATCGGTTTCGGTTTCTTCGCGGAAAGTAGTTTCGAGAATACCAGCACGAGTACCACCAACACCTTTAGCATAAGCCATCGCGCGATCGCGTGCTTGACCGGAAGCATCTTGATAAACAGCGAATAATGCTGGTACGCCTTGGCCTTTTTCATACTCATAACGAACCGTATGTCCGGGGCCTTTTGGCGCGACCATGATGACATCGACATCTGCTGGTGGCACAACTTGTCCGAAGTGAATGTTAAAACCGTGGGCGAAGGCTAGGGTTTTACCCGCGCTGAGATTGGGTTTAATCTCGTTCTCATAGATGCTGCGTTGAACTTCATCTGGCAGCAAAATCATGATTAAGTCAGCGGCTTTGGCAGCATCGGCAACTGTTTTGACTGTCAAACCTGCGGCTTCAGCTTTGGCTGCGGATTTACTACCAGGGTACAAACCAATAATTACATTGACGCCACTATCTTTGAGGTTGAGGGCGTGAGCGTGACCTTGGGAACCATAACCGATAATTGCTACAGTTTTGCCGTTTAATAGGTCTAAATTAGCATCGGCATCATAATACATCTTGGCCACGATCGATCTCTCCTTAACCTTTACTTGTCTGTATATATCCTACTGTTGCGCTGCAATTCTCTCCACAGAGACTACGCCAACGAGCAGATCTGCGCTCGCCGCGTATTGCCGCAGGCAGAACATTTTACCATGTTGGGTTGACGCGAATTGCGTTGAAGAATTGTAAATATTATTGGAATTAACTCTAAAATCCCCTGTTTACTACTAAGACGTCAACTTCGTAACATCGCTTAGACGATTGGTAGCAGGTAAATTATGCAAAAATTTTGGCAATATACAACTACAACTTTCCTAACTCTGCTCTCCAGTAGTTTGCCAGCTTGGAGTCTGAATGCTCCAATCGATCGATCGACAACGCCCAGATCGATCGAGTCTTCAAAAATTGCCCTCCAGCGCACCACCTGCGTGCGATTAACTTTTAGTAATGGTGCGAGCGTTCATGCCGGACAACTGTGGCTCAATAGTAATGGCATGGGCAGAATGACTGTCAAATTTTTTAGCCCGCAATTGGGTAGGCAAGAGTCAGTAGACCAAATAATGAGAACTGAAAACTCTGCCCAAGGCATCTTACTCGTCGGTAGCGATCCTGTCTATTCAGGCACTCGCAGAAGACATCCCAACTATTCACCCGACAATTTTTTACTCAGGATCGATGAAAATGGGCGTCGTTCCTTCTTCACTTTCGATCTCAATCGCAATGTCTCAGCAGTAGAGATCGATCCCTGTTAGGGGTGGATGAGTGGATGAGTGGATGGGTGGATGGGTGGATGAGTGAATGGGTGAAAGGACGCTTGCGTCCTCAACTCCCAACTCCCAACTCCCAACTCCCAACTCCCAACTCCCAACTCCCTAAACCGTAAACTTCCGACGATAATTAGCAACTGATTCGACTAGACCGATCGCGACGAAATTGGTCAGTAGAGCCGAACCACCGTAACTGATCCAGGGCAACGGAATTCCCGTAACGGGGGCAATCCCGATCGTCATACTGATATTGACAACAACCTGAAAACTAATCATCAATAAGACACCAATTGCCAGTAGGGAGCCAAAATTATTGGGAGCTTGACTCGCAACTCGCAGCAACCGCCAGCATAAAATTAAAAAGGTGATTAGCAAACAAATTGCGCCGACAAATCCCAACTCTTCCCCGATCGAAGAAAAGATAAAGTCAGTATGTTGTTCGGGGATAAAATTGAGCTGTGTCTGCGTACCTTGATTGAGTCCTTGTCCCCAAAATTCGCCCGCACCGATCGCAATTCTTGATTGGATCAGGTGATAACCCGCGCCGAGGGGATATTTATCGGGATCGAGAAACACCACGATCCGCGCTTTTTGATAGTCTTTGAGGACATGCCAAAATACCTGTCCGAGCATTCCAGCGGCAATATTCATCGCGATCGCTACCAGCGAGGTCACCCATCGTAACGGCAGCGTCAACCAGCCTACCACGCCCATCAGCACCGCCCAAACTATCCACAGGGGCTGGAACAAGCTAAACAAAATTGCAGCGACTAGCGGCGATACTAGCAGAATCAGCCAGCCTGGTTTGGCATTTGCCCAGTACAACATCCCCAGAGAGATCGCCCCAAATACTAGCGACGTCCCTAAATCTGGTTGAATGAAGACCAAAAACCACGGGGGAATCGTAATCGCTAAAGCACTAAAAAATGTCGGCAACGTATTCGCCGGACGACGATGCAAAATTGCTGCCAACGTAATAATCAGTCCCACCTTGGCAAATTCTGAAGGCTGCATGTTGAAGCCAGCAATGCTAATCCACCGCTGCGCGCCTTTGGCACTATTTCCCATAAAATCTACCGCAACCAGCAAGCCATTGGTCAAACCGTATGTCACCCAATGCCAGCGGAGCAAATTATTGTAAGAAACCCGCGCAATGGCAAACGCGATCGCCAAGCCAATCGTTCCAAATGACCAGTGTTGCAACCAATATGCTACAGGCTTACTCAAGCCAGTACTGCGGATCATCACGCCACCAAAAAAGGTCAAACCTACAGCCAGAAATAGGATCGGCCAGTCCATCTGCTGCCAATGGATGAATAGATCTTGCAAAGGCGATCGCTTAAAGGATGATTTGCGGTACATGAGGGGAGAGCGGGGTGGATGGGTGGATGGGTGGATGGGTG
>NZ_PVWO01000032.1 GCF_003003845.1 Chamaesiphon polymorphus CCALA 037
AGTTAAGCCGAGTTAATTTTTTTGTTAAGCATTAGGTTATCTATTGCTTAACTGAAAAAAAACCTGCTAAGATTTATTCGCCGATCGTTGTAAAAACTTAGTTTCGCACTCAGGTACCCGAAAAGAGCTGAAACCGCCAACTTTGCCGAACAATTTGGTGACAAACGCCAGTCCATTTTCCTTAAGCTCACACCTATGACCGCCACCAAAAAAACTCGCCGTCGAGGAGTCGTCCTCTCGCCGATCGGTCAACGCAAATTAGAAAGTGCCAGACAACAACTTGCTCGAACTATCAATGGTGGCGATCGGCTGACCTTAGAAGATCTCAGCGAACATACGCAAATTGCGACAAGTACCGTGGCACGGGTGTTGGCGGCAGAAGTGGGCGTGGATAAACTCACGTTAGAACATGTATTCGGAGCCTTAACCCTACATTTAGAACCAGAAGACTATCAAAAACCGGGAGCAAACGAACACTCACCAACGCAGCCGATTCAGCCGATCGCCTCTGGTGAGAGCGCAGCTATCGAGCCTCAAGTAACGCCACCACTAGAACTATCGACTCCGCCAGTAACAACATTAGTGGATTGGGGTGAGGCGATCGATGTGTCCACATTCTACGGACGAGATACAGAACTAGCAGCCCTATCAACCTTAATTCAAGAAGATCGCTGTCGTCTGATTGCCTTGCTGGGCATGGGTGGCATGGGTAAAACCGCGCTATCGGTCAAGTTAGCACAGCAACTACTCCCCGCCCAACCTGCGTTTGAATTCATTGTCTGGCGCACGCTCCGCAATGCACCCAGCCTCGAAACCCTGTTGACAGATATTGTGGGAGTCTTGTCCGATCGTCAGGAAATGACAGCAGCACTGACAGTTACCGCCCTATTGTCGCGCCTGCTCCATTACCTGCACCAACATCGCTGTCTGTTAATTTTGGACAATGGCGAAACCCTATTGCAGGGCGGACAAGCTACGGGGCGATGTCGATCGGGTTATGAAGCTTATGACGAAATGTTTGCCCAGCTCGGCGAAATTCCCCATCAAAGTTGCGTCGTCCTCACCAGTCGGGAAAAACCAGAATCGATCGCCAATATCGAAGGGTTTACTTTGCCTGTCCGAGCTTTCCAGCTATCGGGATTGCCTGCAACGGATAGCGATCGATTATTCGATGCAATCGGCTTAACGCCTTCGGCTGAAGGTCGGTCTAAATTACTCGAAGTGTATAGCGGCAATCCTTTGGCTCTAAAAATTGCTGGCACTTCGATCCGGGAATTATTTGCTGGCAATGTAGATGAGTTTTTAGGCGAGAAAACGACCATCTTTAATGGCATTCGGCGGCTGCTCGATACCCAGTTCGAGCGATCGATCCCATTAGAACGAGCAGTGATGTATTGGCTGGCGATCGATCGTGAGTGGACGACAATTACCGAACTCCATGCCGATATCGTCCCCCAGGTGCCCAAAGCCAGAATCATGGAAGCCCTGGAATCTCTCCACCGCCGCTCGTTAATCGAACGACAAGATCGAGGCTATACCCAGCAGCCTGTAGTGATGGAATATGTTACCGATCGATTGACAACAACTATTGTCGAAGAATTAACAACTTATAATTTCGATCTATTTCCGCAGTTTGCCTTGCTGAAAACTACAGTCAAAGACTATATTCGCCAAACCCAGTCGCGGCTGATTTTGGGAGCGATTTGCGAAGGATTTGGCTCGACATCCACTCCGATTAGCCCCGATCGAATCGAGAAAATTCTCGCCATCTTGCGCCAGTCACCAGAGTTACACACCAGTTATGCCGCCGGAAATTTACTCAATCTTTGTCAACAAGCCGCGATCGATCTGACCGATGCTGACTTTTCGCGCCTCACCATCCGTCATGCTTATCTCGTCCAATCTCGCCTGCAACATGTCAACTTCGATCGTACCCACTGGATTTCTCCGGCCTTTATCCAAGTATTTAGTAATATCATCTCCATGGACTTCAGGTTCGATGGCCAGTGGTTAGCCACAGGAGATGCAACTGGTTATATCTCGCTCTGGCAGCCAGATAGCGGCGAGCTGGCGCATACATGGCACGAACATAACACATGGGTGCGGACGTTACGTTTTAGTCCAGATGGTACTCGACTGGCGAGTGGTTCGTTAGATTGCTCGGTAAAGATTTGGGAGCTAGCGCAGCAGAAATGCTTACACACGCTCGCCACACACGATAAAGGTATTATCTCTCTCGATTGGAGTCAGGATGGCCGAATACTCATCTGTGCGGATGTCGATCGGGTCAAACTGTGGGATCCGGCTACTGGGAAAGAACTCGGTGAATGGCAAACGGGTGCAGAGAAAATGCACACCTACATTATTCGTCATCCTTACCAAGATCGGTTTGCCATTTGTTTAGACGATCGCATTCAGCTTTGGGATTTGGCGACGAGTACTTGCCTCATTACCCTGACAGGACATAACGAATTAGTGTACAGTGCTGCATGGCATCCCGATGGCGTGTGCTTGGCTACGGCATCTTGGGATCGCACGCTGAAAATCTGGAATACCGATACCGGAGCATGTCTGATGACCATCCAGGGCGATAACCAGATGTGGAAAGTCGATTGGTTGGTTGCTAATAGCCACTTAAATCGCACTCACCGCGATGCGCTAATGAGTAGCAGCCCCGATGGTTTGCTACGGGTTTGGGATGTTGAGACGGGGAAATGTTTGCGGAGCATTACTGCTCACCGTACCAACGTTTGGTCGCTCGCGCTGCACCCCAGCCAGCCCATAATTGCTTCCGGTAGCGACGAACAAAATGTCAAATTTTGGCATACCGAAACCTGGGATTGTTTGCGCACCCTCAGCGGCTATGACAATACGATGCTGCGCTTGTCAATCAGCCCAGATCGGCAGATGTTAGCGGTGGGTTGTCTCGATCGAACCCTATATCTCTGGGATTTGCAGACATGTAAATTTACGGCTTTATCCGGTCACACCAATAGTATTTGGAATGTTGGCTGGCATCCCCAAGGTGCGTGGGTAGCAAGTCATGCTTACGATAACACCGTTCGGTTCTGGGATTGGCAGACGGGTCGGTGCCTGAAAATACTTCCTAATTGTTTTGGTACGATCGCTTGGCATCCGGATGGTATTCATTTAGCGATGGTAAGCTGGGCAGACAATCTATTGCGAATTTGGAATCTCGAAACTCAAGAGTGCATCCAAACGCTGCCAGGATTGCAACAGATGATCTATGTGCTCGCCTGGGATCGCGATGGTCACAAACTAGTAGGGGGCGGTTACGATCTGACAGTTCGAGTTTGGGATGTGCAAACGACAAAGATTTTGCATACCTTTACGGGGCACCAGCAGTTTATCTGTAGTGTTGCTTGGAGTCCAGATGGTACGCGAGTGGCGAGTGCATCGCAAGACCAAACCATTCGGATCTGGGATGTCGCAACCGGGGAATGTGTGCAGATTCTGAATGGAGATGCCTGGTTGTGGTCGGTAGCCTGGAGTGCGGATGGCCGACAATTTGCCAGCACCGATGCGCTCGGTCAAATTCAGTTGTGGAATCTTGAAACAGGCGAATGCCTCCAGAAGATACCAGCCCATCGCGGCTTCAGTTGCCAAGTGCTGTGGACTGAGGAGGACTCACAGCTTATCAGTTGCGGCAGTGACGGTCTGGTCAAGATTTGGGATGCCCAAACGGGAGCATGTCTGAAGATTTTAGAAGCACCGCGCCCCTATGAAGGAATGAATATTACTGGTGCAACTGGAATTTCTGAAGCACAAACAGCCTCTTTAATAATGCTAGGTGCGACAGTTGCTTGAGTCGATCGGCAGCGACAGGATCGAATTGGCAACCTCCTCCCGATCGATTAATAGCGATCGACATAATTGTTTGTGTCACCATGAAGTGTTTAAGTTTCGTTGGCTTAGATCGAATAATCTTTCTTGAGTCGGCATAGCTATTAATGCTGGCATATAAATTCATCGATCGCATCAACAATTCCCTGATACTGGGAGCGATCTTGGCTGGGGACGGAGAGTGAAATTTTCTTGCAGTCTTTCGGGATTAAATGAATCGTGTAAACCGATTTACGATCGATACTAAATGGTAATTTGCCAACTTGAGATCGATCGATTGTAGATAGTGGTAGCTTTGTTTGTCGATCGCCATATACTAAGTATTTCTTATCTAAAGTCACATCCCCACTGCCACGATCGAATCGGCAGCTCATCCGCAGCGGAATCGCCAAAGCACCAATAGCAACTGCCAGTCCACCGACTAAAAAATTGATGTACCAGAGCGAATTTGCCCACCGATCGTCTTGTTCGATCGAGATTTTAGTTTGCCGGGGATCTTTGATAAAAGCATTCAATCGATCGACGGTTTTATTAACTCTATCGGTTACAAAAGCACGATAAGGGGCTAATTCAATCGCGCCTTCAGTCGTTCTCAGTACTGCTCCCTTGCCACTAGTTTTAACCGTTGTTGCCGATTTTAACTTACCTGGAATTCGATCTCTTTCCGTACCTAAAATACCTACGACACTACGTTGGCACTCAATTTGACTGGATGGATCGCGTTCACATTCTAACGTAATTACCTTAGCAGTTAGAGCGATCGTTCCTAACCCCAACAATAGAAAAGGTGTGGCAAATAATAACCCCCATAAACATTGCCGATTTCGATCTGTTATGTGTAAAACTCGATCGGTCTTTTCTTTAATTTCCATCATAATTTCCCAGATATTTTCAGCGATGCAAATATTTGCGCGATCGGTAGTAAAACAACAACGCTGGGATGAAGCAATCGCGGTTTATCAACAACTCCTCACCACATATCCGCACGCGCAACATGTTGCCTATTGCGGCTGGGGACAGGTACTTGTCCAGCAAGGTAAATTAGCTGAAGCAATTACCATTTATAACAAAGTGATCGCCTTCCGTCCCCAAGATAGCGAAGCACATTACCTCCTCGGTATGGCGTTACAACAACAGCAAAAATTACCAGCAGCTAAGGCAGCTTTTCAGAAGGCTCTGCAATTCGATCCTCAACACCAAGCAGCTCGACAAAGCCTCAAACAGATCGATCGACAGTGATGCAATATCTAAGTTTAAACTAATAGCCGCATTCTCTCGATCGCTTTAAGAATAGACGAGCGATTTTTCCCGGATTTAATCCATTTTGGCAATCGCGAGTATAAACTTTGATTCGACCAGCCATAGTTTTCATCCGGTCTTCTTTCCCTGAGTTTTGCACTCACAAAGGCTTCAATTAAATCTAGATGTCTGAAATTATAAGCCCAGAGAGTATGACCGCAACAGGGGGTTTGCAGCCACAAGGGATATTGAAAATAGTAATCTACAGGCTCGCAATCCCAATTCCTATTCACCTGCGCTCCCGTCCAATCTTTAGTCGCACCACAAGCCGCACAAACAAATCGATGTGGTGCAAACAAATCCTGGCGATCTCGATCGCTAGCAAAAACAACCGCTCGCAAACTACATTTAGGACATTTTACTAAGATGTATTCGCTAAATGAATAAATATTGTCGCTAGTTTCTCTAAATCTATTTGGCATCTGCTGAAGATATTTAAGCGGTTCTCATTTTTTGAGCGATCGCATTGATGCGACTCCATTCACTGACGACTCGATCGGTTTTCAGATTGAGATTTTGAGAGATCGTTTGGACTGACAATCCAGATTTGAGGCCAATTAAAATTTGAAGCTGCTTGAAATCTAAACTCGCATCCAACTTTTCCCATTGGTTGGGTGTCAAGCCAAAATTATGTTCTTGCAGCGAAATTCTCAACCATTGCGATACTAATTCTGGCTGCGACTTCATGGCAAAAACTTTAATCGCATGGTAGTTAATTGTTTGCTTCAAGCGATAGATCTGTTTGATATTCATCTCTAAAGTTGTCGCGATCGATTCTGGGGGTTTGCCCTGAAGGTATAAATCCAACCAAATGCCCGCTTGCGCGCCAATTTTTTCGACTAAATGGGCGCGGAATTCGCCAATGACACGATCACGCAAAACTTGGGTTTCTGCTTCGGCTTGCTGCTGGAGATAATCATCTTGTGCTTGTAAATCGAATCGACTCAGACCAGCATCATCATCACAGATTACTTCATCGGAGACAAATTTCAGCCACTCGCCTTGAGGAATCTTAGTCATACCACCAGTTTGGGAGCGACGGAGATAGTTGACAAAGCGACAAGCAATTAACGGTTTACTTTGGACGGGACGCAGACAATATTCTTCAACGGTGGCAAACAGTAGCGCATCCCGTAGCCGAGCATTGCGCGTACATTCACCGATCCAGGCAAGCTGCTGTAAGATATAGCGATCGCGTTGCAACATTTCCTGAATCACTTCTTGCACGACATCGACGATCGTGCGCTGCCGCTCTTGGCTTTGAGCGAGCCAGGAGCGGATCTTTTCCCTCAGCACCACTAATCCACCCAAACGTTGCATCAGATGTTTGTAGGCGAGTGTTGGGGACAATCCCAAGTATCTCTGGCACAAAATTTGCAGGCGATACTCCATCCCCCGCTCGATAATTTGTAATTGTGGCGGCTCTAGAGTTTCCCAGCGTTCTCGATCTTCGCCCATAAGCCAGTTGAGAATACTCGATCTACTGGCTTCATCTTGCCGAGCGCAGTCGATGGCCAGCCGAGTCTGCCATTTCGTTTGAATTTGTAATACCAAGGGCAAGGCTTCGTTAACGTGTAGCGTTGGCTGTGCCAAATCGATTGTCTCGCTCGAAAGATCGATGTGCTGTGTCTGTGCTGGAATTAGTGTAGTAGTCACGAGCTGAGTCCCCTTTGCTTGTCTGTACCTAGTATCGGTTTAGACAACTCTCCACACCAGATCTGATAACTGGAGATAATTTTTGAGTTAATTTTTCACTTAAGCTGTTCTCGTAGGCGTTCTTGAATCGAGAAACCTACAATCTATCTACGGATATATCCATATTTGCCATCGATCTTTACTCTAGCCAAGCCTTGACTAAACGTACCAGCATCGTCAAATTTAGTGTCAGTCATCAATTTTCCTTGCTGGTTAATAAACCCCCAATTTGTGGCTGGGTAAAAGCCACCAGCATCTCTACCGCCGCCACCTATAGCCACTGGAGCCAGTCCTGACGAAAATGCGCCAGCAGCAACAAACTGCGAGAAAAAAACGACTTTCCCTTGGCGATCGATATACGTATGTTCGCAATAAGCTGCCGCCGAACAGGCACCACCACTAAGTTCTACCGCTGCCATGCCTTCTTGGAAATCTCCGGCTCGATAGATATCCAACTTTGGATTCTCGATCGTGAATTTGCCCAGCTTATTAATGTACCCACGGGTGCCATTATTGGGTAGCTCCGCTAAGGCCAATCCTTGGGAAAATTTGCCAGCCGTTATAAACTTGAATGGGATTACTAACCGCCCTCGTCGATCGATATATCCATATTTTTGCTGTTGGTATGCCGAGCCTTCGATCTCGATTCCCACTGGTGCTAGCCCTTCCGAAAAATCACCGATCGAGTCATATTTGAGCTTGAAGACCATTTGCCCCCGCCGATCGATATAACCCTTACCATCTAAGGCAATTACAGGTGCTAAACCACCTGAGAACTTACCAGCAGAGGTGAATTGGGGCGCAATGACGCTTTTGCCGTTTTTGTCGATATATCCAAACAGCGACGATTTACCATCTTGCTGGGATCTGGTTCTAACTGCGGCTAAACCTTCAGAAAAATTGCTAGCTTCAAAAAACTGTGCGGGAATTGTTAATTTACCAGTGCGATCTATATAGCCGTAGCTGCCGATCTCAACATTACCAGCGGAATCGGGAGCTTTGGTATCATCCCGAAATCCAACGGGTGCTAAACCTTCAGAAAAATCTCCAGCAGCATCGAATTTTGGTGCGATCGCGAATTCCATTTTGGCGATCGGTGGTGCGGCATCAACACCCCATGTAAATAATATTATTACCAATGCACTAAGTTTAACTATGCCTGGTAACTTTTGCGGTCTGATTATCAAATCCATAAAAAGCTTTGCTTATAAACTATTCAGCCGCTGCGCCCAAGAAGATCTTGCTGACTTTGCCATTCTGTTTGACTTTTGCTTTAGATAACCCGATCCGTAAATTGCCGATGCGTTCGTTCTTCATTAGGCTAAATTCATCTTTGGCAATAGCTAATCTACCAGATGGAGGAGCTGGATGTTCAGCTCGGACGAATCGAGATCCGATCGGTAGCAGTAGCGAGCAAATTAAAAGTATAACTGGTGTCAATTTCATAACTTTGAATATTCGGGGTTTAATAAACGATAGTAGTCGATCTAAATCTAAGTTTAAACTAATAGCCGCCTTCTCTCGATCGCTTTCAGAACAGAGCTTCTGCATTAAAAAAATTATGTAAAAAAGAATGATAAATAATATCGATCGGCTATTGGCAATTTAAAATCGACGCATCCTGTCGAAGGCTCTGGAACTGCCGTACTGACACCATTGTTGTAGATATTTGAGATTTGGCAGCCAGGGTGCGATCGAAACCGCCATCATCGTGGGAGATAATTCCACGAATTATTGAATCAGCTAGAGAGTGCCTCACTTAGTCTAAATAATCGGGCACAACAAAGCTCGATTTCCATAACCCCACTCAGATGGGTAAAATGAGAATACGTCCCATACTAGCAAGCTAGATCGATGAGTACTGCGACCATATCTCAACTTAGCGACTTACTTCAATCCATCGATCTTTCTGTCGAGTGGCTGGGACTGCGAAAAGTGCGAGAAGTATCCACTGGACGCTCCGCCCGCGACGGAATGCCCCAAAATAATAGTACGACCATCAGTGAAGGTGTGATGGTCGAAGTCCTAGTCGATGGACAGATCGGTTACGGCGCAACCAACATCCTCACCCCCGCAGGCGTTCGCGCTGCCGCGCAGGCAGCTTTCGATCGCGCCCGCACTGCCAGCAAATATCGGATTTATACCGTCACCACCGCCCAACGACCCAAAGTAGTCGGGCAATATGTCTCCCCTACCCTCCAACCCTTTAATACCCTCACTCCTGGCGAAATTAGCGAGCAACTGAGCAAGATTTGTCACACCCTTAAAGTCAGCGACAAAATCGTCCAAACTAGTGCCACGATTATTACCCGCCAAATCGAAAGCTGGTTCGTCAGCAGCAATGGCTCCGATGTCTATCAGAAATTCCTACTGATGACCACCGATTATGCCGCCACCGCTCAGGATGGAGCTATTATCCAACATCGCAGCGATCGCGGCGGATTGGCACGCTGTTATCAGGGGGGCATGGAATATTTTCTGACGCCCGATTTGTGGGCGCGGGTGCAACAAGTGGGCGAACAGGCGGTAGAACTCCTCACTGCGATGGAATGTCCTACCGAGACGACGACTTTAGTACTGGCACCGGATCAACTGCTATTACAAATCCATGAAAGCGTCGGACATCCTCTCGAATTAGACCGGATTTTGGGCGACGAGCGTAACTATGCGGGCGGAAGTTTCGTCCAGCCCTCGGATTTTGGCAATCTCGTTTACGGCTCGCCGTTGATGAATATTACCTTCGATCCGACTGTGGCGGGAGAATTTGCCAGCTATAGTTTCGACGATACGGGAGCTAGTGCGACGCGGGAATATATCATCCGCGACGGAATTTTGGAACGCGGGTTAGGTAGCTTGGAAAGTCAAGCCCGCTTGGATCTGCCTGGAGTTGCTTGCAGCCGCGCTTGTAGCTGGAATCGTCCGCCGATCGATCGCATGGCAAATATCAATCTCGAACCGGGAGAGCAAAGCTTTGACGAAATTATCGGCGGAATCGAGCGGGGCATCTATATGGAGTCCAATCGCTCTTGGTCGATCGACGATCGTCGCCACAAGTTCCAGTTTAGCTGTGAGTACGCCAAACTGATCGAAAATGGCAAATTGACCCAAACCGTCCGCAACCCCAACTACCGGGGCATTACACCCCAATTCTGGGGCAATCTCGATCGAGTTGGTAATGCCAATACCTGGGAAATGTACGGTTCTCCGTTCTGCGGCAAAGGCGAACCCAATCAAATCGTCTGGGTGGGGCACGGTGCCCCTGTCGCCGCCTTTACCAATATCGAAATCTTCGGTGGTGATTAACGACCTAGAATCTGGGGTGGCCAACCTCTAAAATAAATGAAGGTGAATATTTAAGGGAAGTTATGACCGATCGACTGATTCGAGCAACAGCAGCAGGTGGTGGAATTCGTGCCGTAGCGGCAATTACCACCGACCTCACCGAGACAGCCAGAGTGCGGCATCGACTCTCCGCCGTATCCACAGATGCTTTAGGACGGGCAATGAGCGCGGCATTATTGCTCACCTCCGGCATGAAAACCAAGTTTGCTCGTGTCAATCTCCGCATCAAAGGCAATGGCCCCATGGGCGGGCTGATGGTGGATGCTGGCGTCGATGGCACCGTTAGAGGCTATGTCAACAATCCGCAAGTCGAACTAACTCTCAACGCTGCTGGTAAACTAGATGTCGGTGGCGCGATCGGCAATGAAGGTTTTGTCTATGTGTTTCGCGATCTGGGTTACGGTCGTCCCTACTCTAGTACTGTCGAGTTAGTGTCTGGGGAAGTTGGCGACGATGTGGCTAACTATCTATTTAGCTCCGAGCAAACTCCATCCGCACTGGTATTAGGCGTCTCGATGAATGCCCACAGCGTCCAGTCTGCTGGCGGGATCTTGATTCAAGTATTGCCAAAAGCCGCACGCGATGAGTCTTTAGTGACGCTGTTAGAGTCGCGAGTTAGCAGTTTACAAGGTTTTACACCTTTATTACAATCGGGTAAAGATCTCCCAGAGATTCTAGAGGAACTACTCGGCGATTTGGATCTCAAGATTTTCCCCGACGAAAAGCCGCTCAAATTTGATTGTCCTTGTTCCGAACAACGGATGTTAGGCGCGCTCAAGTTGTTGGGAACAGACGAACTTAAGGATATGATTGCCACAGATAAGGGTGCTGAAGCTACTTGTGATTTTTGCGGGGAAGTTTATCACGTTGGTGAGGACAAACTGGAACAATTAGTTGGCGAACTGCAAGTTCAAAGTTAATTAGATTATATTTGCGATAAAGGGAGGGGCAATTCATGAATTGCCCCTCCCTTTTTTATCGACTATCAACTACCAACTACCAACTACCAACTACCAACTACCAACTACCAACTATCTAATAGCCAATATCTAACGTCACTGCTGCTTCTACTTGCTGCTCGCCACCGACGACGGGAGTAGTATAACTGTTATCAGCTACTTTCGATCGCATCGCTTCTTGCGCCAACGGAATGGGGGCGGGAGTTGATGCGCTGTTGATTTGAATGCCGATGACTTCTTTGCGCTTGAGATTGAGCGTATCGAGTACTGCGTCGGCTTGACGCTGGGCATCTTGCGTGGCTTGCTTGAGAGCTTGGAGTTGGGCATTAGATATTGCCTGTTCGCTGGCGACAAAATTTACGCCATCAATGCGCGTCGCACCATTTTTTACTGCTGCATCAAGGATCGCCCCGGCTCGATCGTTAGTTACTCGAAAACTGATACTATTGGTGGCCGAATAACCTGTAATTCTGGGACTAGTACCATTTTGGTAAACATAGGTAGGATTGAGATTAATTCCCGCAGTTTGGAGTTTTTCTACCTGTTGCGATTTGAGGTAATTTACCACCTGTGTCGAGCGTTTGGCGGCTTCTTGCTGTGCTGCTGTGGGTGTTTTGCCAGCAACTTCGATCGCTAGGCGAATTTGGCTTAGGGTAGTGGGAATACTAACGATACCTCTACCACTAGCTGTGAGCGTTCGGGCTGGCTTGCGCTCTTGAGTTATGCCAGGAGCAACCCCCATTAGCAATACCACACTAGCTGTCAATAATACTGATAAAGCTGGTTTAGCACTCGATATCCAGTTGCGACGATCTTGGTGCAAAGCCAGCCACTGTTGAATTCTAGTCATTCGGGGTAAATTATTCGATCGCGTAAAGTTAGTTTTGATGACTGTCTCGAAAGTCAACATGTTTCCGCGCCAGTTTGACGATAAATCGGGAGCGAGCGACTAGTCTGGGGCTAGTTCGTTGTCGTCTTGCCAATTCTGGGAATTGTCGATTCTGATGTTTGAATTTAGTTTCTGCTGGGCATATTAAGTATATGAGATAGCTTGAATATCTAAGTAAATTTACTCATAATTCCTGCTAGCATTCATTTGGCATTATCGATTGTTTGTTATTAAAAATTATCAATCGCCTTCGATCTCGATCGATAGTTTCAATGTAGATAAACAGCACGCTCTACTTGAGATCGTTCGCGGTCGCGATCGCTAAAATTAAACTGTGCTATATCGACAAGATTAGTTAAAATATATCAATACCAGTGATGACTAGAGTTGTTGAAGCATTAAAAGATATTATCAAACAAGAACTATCAGGTCAATTAATTATCAGAGATCCTCTCGATAATTCGAGTGCCTGGGAAGCTTACTTTGGTAATGGTAAGCTGCATTTTGCAACTAGTACGCTAGGGCAAAGAGAACGCTTAATATATTTGACTAGACACCATCATCCAGATTTTAAATTAAGCGATTTTGCCATCGGTCAATCCGATTACAAATTTATTACTCATCAGTGGCAATCGGGTAAATTGTCACTCCAACAAGTTCGTCAATTAGCATTTACTTGTACTCAAGAAGCCTTCGTGCATATTATGGCTCTTGGTACTGCCGAAATGGAATTCAACCTAGACGCACACTTAGACGTATTAATTTTATCAACTTCGGCGCAACAAGTAATTACCCCTGTCAAGCAACTAATTTGGCAGTGGCAAAAAATTCGCCCGCATATTACTTCGCCATTAGTGAGAGTATATCTCTCGAATATCGATAGTTTATATAAGTTGTTATGGCAGCAACTTCAAAGTACTAAAGCGATCGAGTCTTATCAATCAGCACTAACCCAAAATCTCTGTCTTTATAGTACGGCAAATCAACTCAATATTGACGTCCAAGAACTCAGTCACATGTTGCTACCATTAGTGCGCAATCGGAGCGCGCAGATTTCAGCATACGGACAAAAGCAAGATGAAGAACGTCCGGTAATTGCTTGTATCGATGATAGTCAAACCGTTCAAAATAGTGTCAAATTAACGCTAGAAGCTCAAGGTTATGAAGTAATTAGCTTACTCAAACCCGCTCAAGCAATGACGAAGCTAGTCCGTACTCATCC
The DNA here is from genome assembly GCF_003003845.1 of Chamaesiphon polymorphus CCALA 037. Taxonomy (GTDB): domain Bacteria; phylum Cyanobacteriota; class Cyanobacteriia; order Cyanobacteriales; family Chamaesiphonaceae; genus Chamaesiphon; species Chamaesiphon polymorphus. Next base: position 13,271 of record NZ_PVWO01000032.1, read on the forward strand.
AATGCTAATTTTGCTGGATATTAGTATGCCAGATATTAATGGCTACGAACTCTGTCAACTCTTGCGGAAATCTCCTAGCTTAAAAAGCGTCCCAATTTTAATGCTCAGCAGTCGCGATGGTTTATTCGACAGGCTCAAAGCCAGAATGGTCGGTGCAGATGATTATATGACTAAACCATTTACACCGACCGAGCTGGTAAATTTGGTCAATAAATATGTATCTCAAGCTTTAGTCAATGCTTAAAATTAATTGATAATTGATACTTGATAAGTAAGTTGTTATGGTGGAGTTTAAATTTATACTATAACAATAGCGAACTAAACATATATTTTTTGTTAAATAATCGATCGATAGTCATTAATATCGATCGATTATTTAAGTTTGATTAGTTAGATCGAAACTTCGGAGCTAGGCTTTATACTTTCAGCTTGAAAGAAATTCAACAGTTCTCGATTGACAATTTGAGGGACTTCTTGTTGAATCCAGTGTCCGCACTGAGGAATTCTTTTGAGTCTAAATGGTGCAGAAATCAGTCGCTCCATACCGTCGGTAAGCTTATTACTCAAGAAATTATCTTCCTCCCCCCACAGCATCAGTGTCGGTACCGTCACCATTAAAGGCGAATTATTCCAGTTCTGAAGCCAATTTTGGGGCGAGAGCAGATTTTGATAATATTTGATTGCCGAAGCTAAAACACCTGGCTTTTCTAAAGCTTCCTGATAAATTTGATTATCTTCAGCGGTAAAAGCTCCCTTTCTGACAGCTTGTCCGCGAAAAACATTGAGGATAAAATCTTTAAGATTTTGTTGGATCAACCATTCTGGTAATCCGGGTACTTGGAAGGCAAACATGTACCAACTCCGCCGCAATTGATCGAGATTGCTGCCCATTTCCTGAAATAATCTTTGGGGATGGGGAGCGTTGAGAATTGCCAATCGGTTGAGTACTTGCGGGCATTTTTGGGCTAGATGCCATGCAATTGCCCCACCCCAGTCATGTCCCACCACATGCGCTTTAACGTACCCCAAAGACTCGATTAGCCCCTGAATATCGGTACTGAGGGTATCGAGATCGTAACCACCAGAAGGTTTATCCGAATAATTATAACCGCGCAGATCCGGAACGACGACTTTAAAATGTCGGGCTAGAGCCGGAATCTGATGTCGCCAGGAATACCAAAATTCTGGAAATCCGTGTAGTAAAACGACTAATTCGCCCTCACCTTGAGTGACGCAGTGTAAGCGAATATTGTTGGTTTGGATGAATTCATGCCGCCAACCCGAATCCAAGGAGGCTGTATAAGGTTTCATTAATGTCTCGCTATTGTGCGCTGCTTTATCAGTATAAACTAGCGGTTGGCGATCGTCTCTAGTATATTTCACTCGATGTGTAGAGGTAACCCTACACATTTAGCGCGCGCGAGTATTAACGATCGAATTCTAACTCTCTAGCGAGCTAATTTGTTTGACTTTGATGTCAAATCCGCGATCGTGCATTCTCTCTACCAGCTCGGTGGGATCTTGAACCCAAAATTGTTGGCCAAATTGGACTAGTCGATAACCGTTTTCACTCCGCACGATCGCGTAAACTGGTGTTTTTACTGCTGAAGTATCCCCTGAATACTCTTCGAGCATCGTCTTTAATGCTTGAGATCTAATCTCATCTGTGGCAACATTAACCGGGAGTTCGATTAGCACTAGATGCTGGGGTTCGAGTTCGATATCTGCTGGCTTATGGGCGAAGTTATAATCGATCTCGATCGCTTCATCGACAATCATCTGAAGTTCGTCATTATCTTTTTTGCGACTGACTTTACCAGCTAGAATCACCGAACTATTTGTGACTAATAGATCCTTGATTTTTTCGTAAGCCTCCGGGAAAGCTACTGCCTCTAATTTGCTACTAGCAATATCCGTTAATTTGAGGATTGCCATCGACTTATTATCTTTCTTCGTCTGGACTATTTTCACCTCAGTCAGCATCACTACCAGCTTAACATCTTTGCAAGGCTTCTCGATTTCGATAATTCGCTTGAAATCATGCTTTTGCATCTTAGCAATTTTCTCAGCATTTTTGAGTGGATGATCCGAGACATATACACCCAAAAGTTCTTGCTCGAACTGCAACCGTTCGGCAGAAGGAAAATCACTCACCAAAGGAGATTTGGGAACGGCATCGAAGCCGCCTACTTCTGGTGTCGATCCGCCCAACAAATCGAAGAGATTACCTTGTCCGATCGCTTTTTCTTTGGCCTTACTTTGCGACCACGGAATAATTACATCGAGATCGTTAATTAATTGTCGCCGATTGCGATCGAGATTATCAAATGTCCCGCATTGAATTAGCGATTCTAACGTCCGTTTATTTACTGCTTGCAAACTAACTCGCTGGCAAAGATCGGCAAGAGATTTAAACTCTCCACCCTCTTCCCGCGCCTTGAGAATATTCTCGATCGCCGCTTCACCAACGTTTTTAATTGCCGATAAACCAAATAGAATATTCAAACGATTGGGGCGTTCTGGATCGACAACCGGACGGAATTTTACATACGATCGATTGATATCTGGCGGCTCGACTTTGATATCCAAAGTTTGCTCGCAATTGTTTAGATATCTAGTTACTTTATCTTGATCGCCACTATTAGCAGTCAACAGTGCCGACATATATTCAGCCGGATAATTTGCTTTCAAGAATGCTGTTTGATAAGTAACGTAAGCGTATGCAGTAGAATGGCTTTTGTTAAAGCAATTAGAAGCCACAGAGCCATTCTCTAATAAAAAGTTATGAACTTTGCTCAATCCAATATCGTAAACATGTTGGACACCTAGAGATTTGCAACTAATAATTTTAACCACGATGGTAACTTCCTAGTATTTGTTCGATTTTTTCTTTCTTGCGTGCTAATCCTAGATTGGGATCTTCGTACATCAGATCGTAAAACTTTTGGATATTAGTTTTGCTATAAATACGCCAGTAGTAAACTACATTATGGCTGTGTGCTATAGTAACTCCCATATTCATAACTTGACATAACTCTTCAGCAAAGTTTTTAGAGCCAACAATACATAATAGTCCGCCGCTTCTACCTTTATTGGGATATGCACAACCATCTCCATCGAAGTACCCCAATACATAAGGATTCAGATATTCTGCTGTGGGAAATCGATAGGAGTCACTCGCCATTCGATCTGTAATAATTTGCCACTGATGAAGAGATCTTGCAAGCCTTTGAGAGGAGAAATTTATCCAAAAGTGTGGTTGGTGCGGAGAGCGATCTATTTCTCTGATTTCTCCTGAATATTCAATCGCTCTAGCAAAAAGTTCTACCAATTCTCGATCGACTGATTCTAACACAACATAATTCTTACTCGTGACACAACCATCAGCAGCCATCAACCCCAGCAAATAGGCTTTGATGCGAGTATCAATTTTATCAAAATAGCTTTCATTGAGAGTATATCTATTTCTACGCTTAGTATTGACTCCAAACTCAGCTAGGACTCTAGCAACAGATCTACCACTAACTCCTAGTATTTTAGGAATCGATCTGCACTCCTCACCACTTTGAAAAGCTACTAGGATTGCTTGTTTTTGTTGTGTATTTAGCTGAAGATATCCTGTAGCCATTATAGTAAGTTATCGAGTTGCAATAAATCTAAGTTACGATCGAATATCTCTTGAATTGGCAACATTTGTCGATCGACAGTCATGAATTTATGATCTGCCGTAGCGCGAATTATATTACCATCATCTAGTGAATACTCAAATACTTCCTGTTGACCTCGATCGTGCCATTGAACTATAGGCTGCTGAATTACATAGCCACTCTCATTCACGCTCAAAACCGTACAAGCAATTTTATCTGTGACAATTTTACCAATTGGTAGAGCACCATATTCAACCGTCATTACTTTTGTATCGTAACTCAAACAATATTCCGCGAACAAAACCATCTTATCGAATAAGGCATCGGCGATCGCATGAGCCACCCCTTTCTTCGCTGCACCATCGAGAAATTTCTCGCGCTGTTTATTCATTTCATCGGCTTTTTTCTTACCCATACACCGCCGCAAAATATCGGCTTCACCGAGGGTATATCCTGCTAAATCTTGAGCGATTTTCATGATCTGCTCTTGATATACGATTACCCCATATGTCTCCTCTAGAATTGACTCTAAAATCGGGTGTTCGTAGCTAATTTTTTCGCGTCCGTGTTTGCGATCGATAAAAATCGGAATCAGTCCAGCATCTAATGGCCCAGGACGATATAATGCGAGAATGGACGATAGATCTTCGATACTCGATGGTTTCAATCTGGCAACCACGTCTAGCATCCCTGAAGACTCTAATTGAAAGACGCCTTCTAAGTCGCCCGATTCGACTTGTTTATATGTTTTGTCAACATTAGGCGGACGTTTATTTAACGAACCTTTATTTAAGATCTTATAAGTACGTCGCTCCTCAAAAGTGATGTCATCCGGATCGATTTTATCGCCCTTAGTTTGCTCGATCGTATCGATCGCATTTTGAATGATTGTCAGATTTCGCAGTCCCAAAAAGTCCATTTTCAATAGACCCATCGAGTCGAGATCTTCCATATAATACTGGGTAATTACCGAGCCATCGTTATTCCGCTGTAACGGTACGATTTCATCCAAAGGTTGCGCCGAAATTACGACACCAGCCGCATGAACCCCAAAGGTTTTGTTCGTACCTTCGATTCGCATTGCCATATCCACCCACTGTCTAGCAGTGATTTTTTCGCCAGTTTCTGGATCGGCATATTCACCCGTTTCATATATCTGTTTAAACTCCGGTACTGGCGTTTTGTCCGAAATCATCACCGCCAATTTTGTCGGTTTCCCCCGCACTACCGGAATCATTTTCCCCAACTCATTTGCAGCACCATAGGGAATATTTAGCACCCGCGCCACATCCTTCAACACCGCTTTAGATGTCATCCGGTTGAACGTGATAATCTGTGCTACCCGCTCCTTGCCATATTTCTCAGTTACATAATCGATTACCTCAGCTCGACGTTCGATACAAAAGTCCGTATCGATATCAGGCATCGACTTGCGATCTGGGTTCAAAAACCGCTCGAATAGCAAGCAATGATGTACGGGGTCGATATTAGTAATCTTCATCGCATAAGCGACTAGAGAACCCGCTGCGGAGCCTCTACCGGGGCCGACCGGAATCGCTCGATCTCGTGCGAATTTGATATAATCCCACACAACTAGAAAATAGGTCGAAAATCCCATCCGCTCGATCATTTTCAACTCAAAATCGAGCCGTTCTTGATATTCTCGATCGATATCGCTATATCGTTGAACCTTCAAGCGTTCCTTCAATCCTTCTCGCGAAATTTCTTCGACATAAGTCGCCGGAGTATGTCCGACGGGAATTGGAAAATCGGGAATTTTGGGTTCGCCTAAAATATTATAAGGTTGAATTTTATCGGCAACTTCTAATGTATTCGCGATCGCTTCGGCAATTACTTCATCCGACAAATGATCGCGGAATAATAAAGCCATTTCTTCCGCCGATTTGAGATACTCATTCCCGCTATACCGCATCCGTTTATCTTCGCGAATCAGTTGCCCCGTCTGAATGCACAACAACGCATCGTGAGCCTCTACGTCATAACACGAAACAAAGTGCGAATCATTAGTCGCGATAATTTTAATATCTAATTCTCGCGCAATTTTAACGATCTCAACATTCACCACCCGATCCTCTTTCAAGCCGTGATCTTGGATTTCTAGGTAGTAATCTTCTCCAAATCTTTCTTTATACCATTTTGCAACTTTTCGCGCCGCATCCGGCCTTCCCATCATAATAGCTTGGGGAACTTCACCACCCAAACAACCGCTAGTAACAATCAAGCCTTCCTTATATTTCTCGATATATTCTTTATTAATACAAGGACGCGCAAAAATACCCCGACCCTGAAAACCTTCGAGGTGAGATACTGTCGTTAACTTAACTAAATTCCGATATCCCTGGGTATTCTTAGCTAGTACAACTTGGTGAAACTTCTGATAACGCTTCTGCTGGGTAAAGTCACCATTGATCACATACATTTCATTGCCAATAATTGGCTTGACATTGCGCGTGCGGCAGACTTTAATTAACTCGATCGCGCCATACATCACACCATGATCCGTCAGTGCGATCGCAGGCATCCCCAATTCTACCGCTCGATCGACCAAATTCGGCAACTGACTGGCTCCATCGAGCAGGCTGTAGTCACTGTGCATGTGCAAACCAACGAAAGTCATAGGTTAGATGGTAGAGGTTAGCGATTCGCGCTCGTCTGGTTCCCCGACGGTTTAGCGAATCAAGGCAAGGTGTAGGCTCGTTGTGGCAATGGGATATTTAAATCCTGCGAGCGGTTAAGCCAAGAGCAGGTGGGACTATTATAGTATGCTTTTTATAGTACTTTAGCACTATTTTAACCAATTCGCGTTGGCACGATCGTAAATCTTAGCCCAGAGATCGATCTCTAGGCTTGGAGCGAGATAAACATAGGATAGGCTAAGATAGAGATGTTGTCGGTTGAGGATTGGATAATTTAAATCCATTGTCGATTGTATTTAGAGGGGAACTATTAGAATGTAATGTTGAGTCAACTTTGCAGATAGAAAACTAGAATATGCTATGAATAAAGTTTATCGAGCGCGTCCAAAACTTCAGTAACATTATTGTAGCGATATCTTTGACTTTGTTCGTACATCTTATTCAAGATATCGGCAAATCGATCGCTGACTTGACAATGATCTCTCCATTTAATCTCTCCGGTTGATGGACATTCTGCTAATTCATTTAGCGAACATCCAACTAAACACTGAATCCCAATTGCTCCCACTGCAAAAATATCACTAGAAAGCTGCGGTTTCAGTGCTAACACCTCTGGTGCTTTGTATCGCTCGAAGAAGCCATGATTAATAAATCCATCACTTGGTTCTGGTGGCTTCATCTCAATGATGTTAGTAATATCTCCACAATATAAAAACCCTAATTTACCATCGACAGAGCGAAGAACTATATTGTTCAACCTCATGTATTTGTAAATAATGTCACGATCGTGAATCGACTGTAATGCAGATAAAATTGTTTTAATAAAGCTAACAGTTTCAAGCTCGGATAATCGAACATTAGCTAAAATTTCTGCCATGTTTCTACCTGCTACATATTCTTGCACTAGATAGAATTCGTCTCGATCCTGGAAGCGATCGTGAAAACGAGGAATGCAATCAACTTGGCTGCTTAAATGTGCTAATTTGTCCATCTCTCGGTCGAACAGAATACCAGCAGTCGTCGATCTTCCTCGACCGATATTCAACTTTAGATATTTTATTACTACTTGTTTGAGATCTGTAGAATCTCGATCGATAGCTAAATAAGTTTCATCCCAGCCAGTACTCTTACAAGCTAATATTTGTTTCTTAACACAATATCTATCTCGAATTATATCTCCAGATTTAAACAAAGATGTTTCTATTGGTTTTGACAAATATGCTTCTTCTGTTTGCGATCTTTTTGAAAATAAATTTTTGAACATCATAAGCATAGCTTTAGCGACTCAAGAGATCTCAGAGATTCTCCTAAGTCTTCCCGATCGATCTTCCATTTTTCTGGGAAATCATTCTTAGTATAAATTTCTAGAGACTGGTGAAAGCATTCGATCGATCTTTCCAAATTCTCCTTTCGATCGCCGTGAATCCGATTTTGATAAGCCAAGCCAAGATTGTGTTGCAGCATCGCCCAATATTCTGGGTAATCAGCTTTGGCGTAAATTTCTATGGCATGATAAAAACAATCGATCGGTTCGTACTGAATGCGCGGTGGTAATTCTTCTACCTGTAGTAATTCTGGTCGTTTCTCGATATTGCCATGTTCTGCATATAACCCTTCGATTTCCTCTTGCCAATCAGGATGAAACCAAATAACCTCTTCTCTCGGTACTTGTAATTTCAGACAGCTATCAAAGACAATTTGTGGGATATTCGGCATCTTAGCATCCACACAAATAGAAGCCCCAGGCTGTGGCGAATTCAAATATTCCACTAGCGTGACAGTTTCCTTGGATGGCAACGTCAGAAAAGTTAAGCGCATTTCATCTAAATCGTCATAGCCTTCAAAGATCGGTAAACCGAGATGAGCAACCAGAGACTCGATCGAAACACAAAGAAATGCTGCATCCCGATTTGCGGGAGATACTTCTTCAAATCTCACTAGTTTGTCAGATCTCGATATCTTGTTATTTGAGGGCGGATGATTAATGTTTTCTTGCTCCAAATCTTTCTTTCGATCGATAGCATGACGATCGAGATTTTCAATTATTTTTGTAGGTGGCGTATTGTTAAAGTAATTATCGATCGCGTCTCTAATTTTGTTATGGTCTATCATGTGACTAACCCGTGTCGATCTATATGGATTTTAAAAATCTTTTTCGGTCAATAAAATTGATTCAACGATCGAGCTTGTATCTCTAACTGCTACTTGAATGTGAGATTTGTTGTAGATTGCCGAGCCTGGATATATCTCTTCGCCTTCCTGGAAACAGGCACGCACAGCTATAACATTTATATCTATTGGCTTTAAAATATCTTCAATTAAAGTATCTAAAACCAACCTATCCAAAGCATGATATCCAATCGCTCTTTTATTTGGGGGAAGTCTAGAATTAGTTTGTTGCTGTAAATATTGGTGTGCCATGCTAAGATGGTTAGCCCAGTTAGGATCTTGACTATAATCTAGTAAATCCATAAACTCACCTCTGTTTATCTTAACAACAGATCTGATAACCGCAGGATCTCCTCCATGTTTTCCGCAGTATTCGCTAGCCCAGTCCCACGCGCGATAGGGTGCGTCTTGCCAGAAATAAACACCCTTGCCCAACCAATCGTACTTGTTACGACTAAGAATAAACCCTGTTTGCAATATTTGTTGCGCCGACTCTAGGTTGGTGCCATGATATCCCACTAATTTAATGGGGTTGAGGATAGAATCGGACATTTAGAGCGGGTAACTAATTATTTCATTGTAAATCGTTCGGCTGGCGATCGGAGGAATCGAACTACAATCGATCGCCTTTGTCATCGTAGCATGGCAACATTGCTATGACTTCAACAACAAAGGGTAGGGACAATTCATGAATTGCCCCTACCCTTTCGCTCGAAACTTGCTACGTACTACAACTCTTCAGATGGGTTTTGTTGACCGAGGACAGGAGTGAGATAAGCAACCAATACTCCGATCGCAAATCCAGAGCAATTGCGTACTAAGGGCACCCATTCCGATGTACGAGTAATCACGGGTGCAATGCCGAAGGCGATAAATAAAATCCCCCATAATGGTGAGAAAATTAACGCCCATTGCCAAGCAAAACCACCTTCAGGTTTGCGATATTGTCCGGCAAAGCCACAGATGACACCACCGATAACAGAAGTAACGAGAGTAAGCAACCACTGTTCTTTTGGCAATCCTGGCACCACATTACAACCGCCCTTGACCAAGCAAGTTTTAACTGCTGCTAAGGAGTCTGTAATGGCAGCGTCCTCGCCGTTTTCGCGAACATAGTACATATTGCCAAATCTGGTTTGTAGCTCGATCCAGAAGGTTCTAGGCATGAGTTTGTAGACATCATCGCCGACTCTAAAATTGAGAGTATTACCGCCGCGAGAATCAGAGACAACCAGGACGCTTTTCTCGTCGAGTCCCCAGTATTTACTCACCGCACGTCCGGGAGTGCGATCGTATTGTGTCAAGACGCGCAGCTTCCAACCAGTTTCGGCTTCAAAGGTGTCGATATCTTTGACTAGATTCTCCTCCTGAATGGCGGTGAAGGTTTTCGCTAAGTCAATGACGGGGGTTTGCTCTGTGGGCAAAAGTTCGGGATTGTCATAAGCTTGGGCGGATGGGGCGATCGACCATAGCGATATACTTAACACTATGGCAATTGCAGATCCGAGCAGGCGGCGGAAGATCGTGTTCGATGATGGCATTTTCTACTAAGCTCGTTGGCTCGATGCTAAGGCAAATCGGAGATCGGCATTCGTCAGTGCCGATGTTGCGACTGTCTCGATCGATATAAATTAATCTATTATTAATTTACTTTACAATACTTTACGAGAAAACGGGGCAATCTGTTGGGAGTTGGGAGTTGGGAGTTGCGGCTTTGCCGACGGTTTAGCAAGAAAAGAC
>NZ_PVWO01000356.1 GCF_003003845.1 Chamaesiphon polymorphus CCALA 037
TAGCTAAAGATTCCATCCTATTTTGAATAATGTTTTTTGCTCTCGATCGCCATATCATACATCAATTCAGCAACGCCAATAATAAATGGTGCGAACATGTTAACAACAAACAATTCTATAAACCCAGCATATTTAACTATTTCAGTTATGGCAGCTATGCCTCTATCATTAACGTTGAGGCGTTTTTCAATATATAATTCGATTGACGATATTTACATGCCGTATTTATTGAATATAGTGCATTCGGTCGCAGCTCACTACCCAGGAATTTCAAGTGTTAGTGACATCCCAATTATCGAACAGCTATTGATTAGTTATTTTGGAAGCGCGGTTGTGTTTTTATACTATACACTCACATCATTACCTGTTGTGGTTTTGGTATATTTTATATTTATTGCTGGAGAATATGCGATAAAGAAAACTGTTGACGGTGAAGAATAAGTTTTATTATTTACCGCTGATTGCGCCTCTGTTAATGCTGAAAAGGTCGCTGTCCTTGTGCATCGATCGACGCTAAAATGGTAAGAGCTTCAAGAAGCACATCTTGACGACATAATTGCAGCACTATCCTATCTCAAACAGCTTCCCTACGTCGATCCGAATAGAATCGTCATCGTCGGCTACTCGGCTGGTGGAATTCAAACAGTACTTGCAACCGCGCAGCAGCTTGGGACTCGGGGTAGTATTGCATTCGCTCCAGCGGCGATGGCTTGGTCTAACGTCACTTTGTTGCGATCGCGCTTAATTAGGGCAGTTCGCTCGGCGACGGTGCCAATTATGCTAATTCAAGCCGAAAATGATTACGATTTGACTCCCACTAAAATAATGGCAGCAGAACTCGAACAGGCACATAAACCGCACGAGTTATTAATCTTTCCGGCTTTTGGGACAACACCAGCCGAGGGGCACGGTTTTGGCGTATGGGGAGAGCGAACTTGGGGGGATGAAGTATTCTCTTTCCTGAGAAGATGTTTAGAATAGGCCAACCCGCTAATTACGCGCTCGTTCGACGGTAGTTTAGTTGGAGTCTGAGGGATGCAGTTCAACGTTTGAGGTGAATTAGATGGGTCGATAGACTTTGGACGGCAAAAATCAACCCCTTGCCAAGTAAAAGCACGATCGATTTGCAAAATTTAGCACTGGCAAGGGGTAAGATTTTTGCCTCTAACCCTAGTTCGATCGGTTTTAATTTTATGTCCGAGTTATTTACAAGCTGGTTTTAGCGAAGCGGTGACTGATTGAGGCGGACACCAGCAATTTCATTCGTAGCTAGAACTTGCGTCCGCGTCAACAGTCAAAAACCAGCCGCCCCGCAGGGCAAGAGTTTAGTAGGGCTTGCTCATTAGTCCTTAATATCGCTCTAAAATCTCCCTTAAATTATCGATGATTGGGTTGATGATGGTCGGTGTTTGGCCGATCGATGGCAAGAGTCGAGCCGCGTTCTGCCCATAATCCACCCAGTTCGATCGTGGTCGTAGTTTTAGCTACGCCACCTTTTTAATTCGCGAGTGCGACAATCATCGCTACCTCCTGTATGACAAGCTGGCTGGTTAACAAGTTAACTTGTTAAGTGCATTATGTCAATTGATGAATCGACCGCCTCGGCGCGCTTCGCGATCGTGGCAACAAAATTTTTGTGAAGCTGTTTGGCTTTCTCTAGTCCCTTATCGGTCAAAAATATCTTAGACCATCTAGATTGTCTGCCGCTTTCACCTTCTATATAACCGCTGCATCTTAGTAGATCGAGAATTAAGTAGTCACCTACAGTCTCATGCACGATCCGATTTTGCTCTGCTAATCCAGGATACATCTCAATATCTTTATCAGAGTATTCATTTACACCATTGCTATAAATGAACAAGAGCGTTATTAACGCTTGCTGATTAAGAGATGTAATCTCTTCAAAACTCATTCTAGATATCCGATCTTTCAGATGTTTAAGATCTCGATCGCTATTGTTTAGTTGTGCCATTTTTCAATGTTTTAATGAAAATAGAGGTCGATCTATAGCCAAAGCACCGATTTAGAACGGTTCACACATTTCCAACTCCTGGACTAACCGATCCCATCGATCTTTTTCTGTTCTTAACTCCTCAATTCGCTCGATTTTTCCCAACTGCTCCCGCCGCCAGATTTCATGTCGGTACCATGCAGCTTTCAATTTACAGTGGAAGTATTCTGGAACGTCTTCAAATCCTAATGAGTGATGCCAAGCACGACTGAGATCGTTACAAATATGATAGCCAGATCGGAGATCTCTGACCCCATCAGCATATAAACTATCGATCGCACTGGCGACCATCTGAGTGGCGATTCCCATTCTTTGATCGGATGGCTTCACCAATAGCAAATCTAGCTCTACACCTTCTTCTCTATTTTCGACGAACAAGGCCAAACCGATGATTCGATCGCTATTTGGCTCCAGTACCATCCTAGAAACTGGATGAGGCTTGCCGCGCACTCCTTGGAAATAGTTGGTGATGTTCTTCCGAGCGTGGGTGTGGAATAAGTTCGATGACCAGTCGCAAAACTCTACCGAATCTTCAAATGCCTCCAAGAATGTTTCAATCATCTGTTCTTGCAGCGATGGATCGACAAGTACCACCCGATCGGATCTGAAAATTGCTTGGGGTAATAATTTCAGTTGAGTCCGCACGAGATATTCTCTAGGGGTCAAATGTGCTTTCCCATCGAAATATTCAGCTTTCCAGCCGAATGGATGTTCCATCAATTCAAACTCTTCGAGCGATATTGGGATGTGTTTACTTTTCATCGTTGCTATTTCCGATCTGACAAGCTGACTGGTTGACAAGTTAACTTGTCGAGCTTTGTCAATTGACAACCCACTCGAAGTAACGCATCGCCATCGATTCAGGGTTCAGCCTCACTTAAAATCCCAACCAAGAATAGATACTAGCCACACCAAAGGGGACGGCTATTTCCAACCCGTATCTTTAACAACATTGCCATTACGGTCATATACAATACTCCGCTTCTTTCCATCCTCATCAGTGACTGAGATATATTTGCCGCCTGGTGCATTAGGGTCGTCAGCAACCCCAACAGTGATACTTGCGCCACCAGAAGTTACATGACGGAATCCACGATTAGAACTGTCGCCTCTGAGGATTTCTCCGATTGATTTGGGAAGATCGTCGCTCATGTTAGTCTCCTTACGTTAAAGTAAAATATTTGCTTGCTGTTGGATGGCAATTATCACATGCTGCGAGATACTGACTCTATTCTACCAAATCGTCACGATCGCTCCTTCGGCTTGGATCTTACGGTCGCGAGTTACCAGCGGAAAGTTCAAATGCAAAGCGGTTGCCGCAATAATGCGGTCGGGCATATCGGGAACGGTATCGCGGTCGATCTCCCGAATGGCGATGGAAATTGCCAGGTCGATCGGTACTACTACCAGGCTGGGATTTGGATCGTTGAGTACTGCTAGAATCCGTTGGAGTAAATCGGTGGCGATGCGGCGTTTTTCGATTAAATAGCAAATTTCAATTAAGGAAATCGCGGAAATATACACTGGCGATCCTGCCGCGATCGATCCCTCTAGTGCATCCAGGGCTACTTGAGATAACCGCTCCGGTTCGACCAAATACCAAACGATCGCGTGTGTATCTGCCACAATCGCCATCGCTAGACGATCTCCCGTGGCAAGTTACCCCACATTTCTTGACGAGCTTCGTCAATATCTGCTGCGGTAATCTGGATTTTCAGATCGGCACCTAAACCTTTAAGGCTGCGCCGAGGGGATTTAGGTGCTGCTTTTTGATGGAGAAATTGGGCAAAGTTTAACACCTCATGCTGTTGCTGTACGGGCAAGCTGCGGATACTTCCCAAGATTTGTTGCTCAAGAGTGATGGCTTCCATTGCTTAGATTGCTCTAATTTATCTCCAATTATGACAGACATTCCAGTTCTCGCCGTATAGATCGAGGGGGCGATCGCCGGAATCAAGACAATTCGCACACTCTGTATCGATGGCGAGATTCAATCCTTAGTGCGACAATCATCGCTACCTCCTGTATAACAAGCTGGCTGGTTAACAAGTTAACTTGTCCGTGTGCATTCTGTCAATTGGCGACATACTCAAAGTAATGTTTTGGGTATGTCGCCATTACTAGATTGATTCCAGTATCAACATCCACATAGGCGGAACGCCCTCCTTGTAGTCACCTCGGAAATAGCCACAGATGGGTGACTCAACAGGCTTACCAATCACCCTCCATACTTGACCTGTAGCTCCCAATTTTAGCGTTTTGAAGTCTGGCTCATGCTCCATAGAAAAATCTACATAGGCATCACAGCCATTGAATTTTGTGGGATAGCATCGGAGGAGATTTGGTTTGAAAATCGCTGTAAGATTAGATGGATATTGCACCTCGATTTCAGTGTAGTAGTCTTTTTCTAAGAGATGATGACCTTGAAGCATATTAACTTTCTTAGCAATTGAACATTCTTAAATGTATCGTTATTTCTAATTCACACTCCGTGCAGCTTTAATATCCGAATACCTGATTCCTGAAAGAGAATCAAGTAGGTTTCAATGCCTTCTACATGACAAGTTAGCTGGTTGACAAGCTAACTTGTTAAGTGCATTCTGTCAATTAGTAGTCGGCTTGAGATTCTGCCCTATTTAGAATGCCAACCAAGACCTGACGACCGCAAGCGATCGAATTCAACTCCTGCACCGATAGCAATTGTCGGTGGCATCAAAAAATCATGGAGAATCAACCCGATCTGGTTCAAAACTAAGCCCTCGCCTGTCAGCTTTCCTTTTCGCACAAAAGCTACCCATTGCCGTTGTTTGGTTTCATCATCGGCAAACTCACTCGTCAAAGCTAGTGGGGTATCGATCGGGATCGGAGTGTGCCGACGCTCGAATGTAGCAGCAATGGCTCGACCGAGCAGATTCCCCTCAAAGGTAAAGTGCTGGGATAAATACCATAGATCGTAAAAGTCCTTCATCCGTGTATTCCCGATTCCCAGCAGCACCATCGCCTCAAACTTTTCAGCGATAACAGTCTCGCGGTTGTAAGCGTACAACTGAGGAGCGGGTAAATCCGCCAGGAGCGCGGGCACACTCATCAGTTGCGCTGCGGGAGTGACGATATCGCCAAACCCCACATCGATCTGTAAATTAATCCGCGTCAGGGTACCTGCGATGAATGCGGTGAGCCGTATCCTCACGCCTGGATATTCCCGATCTGCTTTGATTAATTCACCTTTTACTGTCGCCCGATCGAATTCCAATCCATCTGGAACCACCTCCACCTGACAAACCGCTCGAAATATGGCTTCTATCTCTGTAATTGAATTATCGCCCCGACATAACAGATCCACATATTTAGTCGTGCGGTGGGGCGTATCGCTCCAGAGGATAAATAACATCGCCCCTTTGAGGATAAATCGCTCTCTCTGGGCGGATCGTTCTAATCGGTACAACAATCGTTCGATCCCATAGCGAGTTAGAACCAGGTTGAAGTCCTCTTTTTGAGCGATTGCGAGGTTTAACAATCGCTGGCGGACTGAAGCTGCTAGATTTCGCGGTTGATTCATGACAGACATTCCAGGTAAGGACGCATCACTTTACTCATCCGACAAATTTTGGAGTATTCCCACAATTCATCCATCGAGCAACGGCGAGATTCCCAGCTTTCCCGTAGAGCTTCCAAAGTCACATCTAGCCCGATCTTATGGCGATATTTAAAACAATCGACGATCGTTTTAGCTGGATTGAAGATCTGTACCGGAGTCCCCTCGATCGCGTGAGTTTCAATCCCCACCGTCAAAGCCAATCCCGACATATACACCGGACGCAGCGATAGTACATCCAAATTAGGGCGACGCGCATGAACGTCGATCGCTACCCAGACTTCAAAGGGTGCCTGAGTCCCAATGCCATGAAACTGAAGGGCGGAGAGCAGACAAATTACCCCATGCTCCACCCGCTGACTAGCAACGGCAAGACTATGATGTTCGGTGATTTCGGCATCAATATAGGTATACATCCCGCGCCCAGATTTGAGCAGTACGCCCCGATCTACCAAGCGACGCAGATCTTCTGGATGAATGCCACCCGCGATTCGGCAGAGCCGACGCTACGCGAACGCATCGCGAGTCCGAATCGTACTTTGGGGTTTTTTGCATAAACCCTCCAAAAGGGGGAATAAGCATATTTATATACCAAAGCTAGCAATCGTTCGGAGAAAA
>NZ_PVWO01000033.1 GCF_003003845.1 Chamaesiphon polymorphus CCALA 037
TGGGTGGATGGGTGGATGGGTAATGAGTAATGAGTAATGAGTAATGAGTAATGGTTAATGGGTGAGGAACGCAGTTTCAATTGACTATTCACTATCCACTATTCACTATCCACTATTCACTATTCACTATTCACTGCCCTCTACTCTCTACTCTCTACCCTCTAACTTAAGTTCTTTCGAGCTTTCTAATACTCGATCGATTAAGCCGTAGGCTTGGGCTTCGTGGGCGGTCATATAAAACATCCGTTCGCTGTCTTGCTCGATTTTTTCGGGCGATTGACCTGTATTTTGAGCTAATACATCGATGATGTTGGTTTTTTTGGCTAAGACTTCAGCGGCGTTGATGACGATATCCGAAGCTTGTCCTCGGCTGCCCGCGCGGGCTGGCATCAATCCGATCGAGGCATGAGGGAGACTCGCACGTTTGCCCGGTGTGCCCGCAGATAGCAAGAGTGTGGCGATACCCATTGCTTGCCCCAAACAGATCGTATAAACCTCAGATTTAATGTGCTTGATGGTGTCATAGATTGCCAATCCAGCCATCACCGACATCAACCCGATTTCTTGTCCTGCCATCCCAGCGGCGACAGGATCGCCGAGTGAGTTGATATACAGATAGATTGGCTTGGTATTATCGACTGACTCTAGATATAGCAGCGATGACACCATGCTATTTGCCAATCCATCGGTAATCGGCTGATTGAGGAAAATAATCCGTTCCTGACTCATCCGCGTGTAGATGTTAATCCACTGCCAATACTGACTGCCAGGAAGGTTGTAAGGTACGTTTAAAATCCGATCGACAGACATAGGGAGTTGGGAGTTGGGAGTTGGGAGTTAGGAGAGCCGTAGGGTGGGCATTGCCCACCACATAGGTTCCAGGGTTCTATCTATCTACTTAATTCCTTTAGACCAAGGCAGGGATAGCTGTAGGTAGGTCTTTGGCACTATTGAGAACGATATCGATTAAGCCGTATTCTTTGGCTTCGGTGGGTGTCATGTACAACATTCGATCGGTATCTTTGGCGATTTTCTCGGCGGGTTGACCCGTACTTTGCGAGAAGATGTCCAAGATCGCAGTCTTGTTGTCCAAGACTTCTTTTGCCCTAATTTGGATATCGCTGGCTTGTCCTTGTGCGCCACTACGGGGTTGATTGAGGACGATCGTGGCGTGGGGGAGACTGGCGCGACAGCCTTTGGTGCCTGCGGCGAGGATCATGGCGGCGGTACCCATGGCTTGTCCGATACAGATAGTATGGACGGGGGGCTTGATATAGCCAAGGGTATCGCAAATTGCGAAAGCTTCTGTTTCAAACCCGATCGAGTCGCCTGTATACCAAGATGTCCCAGTGGAATTGATATAGAAGTAAATCGGTTTTTCGGGATTGTCAAATTGGAGATAGAGCAATTGGGCGATCAACAGTTTGGTAGGATCGTAGCCCATTTGCCGTTTGTAGTCATCCGACGATACCAACGGCCCACCCATGTACACAATCCGCTCTTTTAATAGCAGTGAGGGTAAATCTGGTGGCGGTGTCCGGTAATAGCTATCGCCGCCGTAATATTGGGACTGTACCATGTATTTATTCCGCTCTTAGCGCATTGTATTTTTATATGGTAACTCGCGATCGACTGGTGACGTTGGGTTGATTACCGATTATGCGATGTCGATTTTCGATAACTTTTGGCGATCGCCCCCAATAACCGAGCAATCGTCGGCATCTACAATGTAAGAGCGATCGATCCGATGGGAGGGAGTAGATGATTGAATGCCGCAAAATGAACCGCGAGTCGAGTGAAGATGCGTTTAGTCTATTGCGTTCTTTTCTGAGTGAGGACGAATATTATCTCGATAGCAGTGCTGTTTATGGCGGGGGTGGGGAACCGGAGCTAAGGAGAGCGTTGGATCTGTTTTTACGATCGCCAGAACTCGGTTTTGTCTGGTTAGCCTACTTTGAGGGCGAACCTGTTGGTGTGTGCATGGTCTGCTTTGCTATTTCTACTTCGGTTGGCGGGATTGTTGCCAAGTTAGATGACGTGTTTGTCATTGGCTCCAAGCAAAGTCAGGGAATCGGTTCGGCGTTATTACAAGATCTCAAACAAGAGTTACTCGATCGTGGCGTACTGCGGATCGATACTAGCGTCCATCTCCAAAACGAGCGCGCCAAAAGATTCTATCATCAGCAAGGTTTTCGACAGTTGGATGAAGAGAAATTAGCATGTGTTTTGTGAGTTTATTTCAACGATGAAATTATTGCCGAAACGACCTACATTTTGTGTGTAGAACCATAATTGCCATTTTCTATGCTTGAGTAGAGCCGAAGATCGTAGGGTACGTTATCGCGATCTCGATAACGTACCGCAGCAAGATCGACTAATTCAAATTTCTGATAGAGAAATTTTACACATGTTAGATATTGAAATTTAGAGGTTATTATTAATGTCAATGGCTCACAAGGCTTATGCTTTTGATTGGAAGGCTTTCGAGCAGGATGAGCTGTTTATCATACTTCCTCGATCGCTTGAGTGTGATGATGTGTTATCTCTAGTTCGGTATATCCAACTTCACTATGCCCAACTTAAAGATCCCTATGAAGGTGAGCCACTAGATGAAACTTGGCAAGAAATATTAGAGAATAAGGACGTTCATGAATATGCTGATTTTACCTTAACTCGCTTCTACGATCCCGATCGCGATCTGGGAATTGGTGAAGAATGGATCGAGATCGACGAGTCACTCTCTGAATGTAATAGAAGTATACTTTTAGGCTTTCCCCTTTGTTCTAAAAACAATGTCTTCGATCCAGGTCGGATGGGGTCGTATTTTCAAACACCAGAACGAGTTTTAGACTCCCTTCGCAATGTAAGAGAATTAAAGATTGACGCTCTTGAATCATTCCAGACATTATTAGAAGATTGTAGTCAGAGAAGATTGGGTCTTTATGTTACATTTTAACTTGCTACTAACGATACTATGACAAGCAAAAAATAGCATCTTCACTAGCACGTTACTCTCCAGTCATCACCCGCAACCGGATGGCATTTTCGCCACTATCATCGAGGGGTACTTCGACGATTTCGCTAGAGAGACGTTCTACACAGGCGATGAGCGATCGCAAGTTGGGCGTACTGGCACCTGTATCGACGTACAACCTGTCAACCAAACTGCCTAAGCGTTTCCAGGTTAGATAAAATTTGGTCATCGTTTGCTCCAACTGCGCTGCTTGTTTGAGCACATCGGCGGCGACGGGGAGACATCCCACACGCATTGCTTCTTCGAGCGCGGTAGCTAGATCGACTTTAGAATCATTGAGGACTTGTACCTGCGCGCCAGCATCGAGATATTTGGATAGACTGCGGGCGTTACTGGTGACGAGCTTGATATTATCGACGTCGGGATTGGCGGCAATTTCGTCTCGGATCGCGAGTTGATGCGCTTCGGGTAGTTTCTCCATTTCTTTGACTAACGGGGCGATGAAGCGCGGTGGGGTGGCTCCAGCGGCGGCTTGTTCTTTGACTTCATCGGGAATTAGATCCGAACTCATCGCCATCCATTCGTCGGAGAGTTGACGGACTTCGCGGCGAGTGATCCGATCTCCTCTTTCAGCGGCATCGGTAACTAGTTGTTGGACTTCTGGTGAAGATTTGGCAGTTTCGACGAAGGCGCGTTTGCTAAAATTTTTGAGCGTGGATGCGGAAAGTTCGCCATTTTCGAGGAGCGTATCGGCACTATTAGCGAGTTCGATCCACGCATACGCCTGACTCTTGCTGAGTTCTCGATCTTTGAGCCAGTTCAAGAAACCCTCGCCGCGTCCGTCACCACCTTTTTTTTCTCGATCGCGAATCGCCCGTAAAATTCTACCGCGCCAGATCTCGGTTTGCAGATCGAAGCTGTCACAGACTACCCACGCGTCATCGTACCGCTGTCGAAAATCAAAATCTCCGACTGCTTCATCTTCGGGATCGGGTAAATCGAAGATCAGATCGGCATTTGCTTCTAGAGCCGCTACAATTTCGAGATCCGTACTAGAGCCAACTGAAACAGTCATCGATCGTCCTCAAGGTAAATTGCAATAAGCACCAAATAATTATGACTCTCACGTATGAGTCGAGAAATTATCATAGCATTAGGATCGATCGACCTCGACGTCCGGTCATACTGAATCGGTTGCTCCAATTGCCACTAAGTAGTTACCGAAACCAATATGAGGTAGCTCATAGATTAATCCACGCGATTTTGGCAGACTACAGGGACATAAGTAGTGAGAGTTTACCGTATGTCTTTGAATGTTGAATTACTAGAATCGAGCTTCTTACAGCTCAAAGATCGAGAAACTGAATTTTCAACCTGCTTCTACACTCATTTGTGGGCCGATTATCCAGCAGTTAAGCCGCTGTTTGCCAACTCCAATATGACAGAACAGCAAAAGAAACTCTTTCAGTCGCTCGTCTTAATTGTAGACAGCCTCCGCAAACCCGATGTGCTGATTGCAGCCTTGAAAGGGCTGGGTACTCGCCACGTTCGCTATGGAGTGTTGCCAGAACATTACCCAATGGTAGGCAGTACGTTAGTAAAATCATTTTCGTTGTGCTTGCAGGAGGCGTGGACGCCGAATATCGAACGAGCCTGGATTGAGGCATATGCAGCAGTCACTCAACTGATGCTAGAAGGGGTAGACTATCCAGCCGAGATTTTGAATCCTTATGCTCATCAAGATTCGGAGTAGCGCATCACTAAATCCTTCAAATCGATCGTGCCACTTGCCAGAGCATCTAATGTCTTACGATCGAGAATTGCTATTTTTCCACCGCGCTGATAGGAGATAACTCCTTTGAGTTGGCCGAACAGGCGGACGCATTCTTCGTAGGTAATGCCAATGCTGCGAGCGATTTGATGGTGAGAAAGCTTGAGATTTAACTGCGCGCCTTGTAATGTTTCAACCGTTCCAAACTGAATCGCCCGATCGTGCAGTAAATGTATCAATCTCACTACGGCTCGTTCCGAAACAAGATCGTGAATGGTTTGGTGCATTTGTTGCAAACGGCGGTTGTAGACTTCCAAAATTCTCAAGGCTATTTCTGGCGTATGCCGAATTCGATCGAGTAACGCTTCCCGTTCGATGGTTAATACTTGAGACTCAGCCATCGCTGTGACTGTTGCAGGCGAGATCGCATCTCCTACTAGTGCGGGAGCTGCAAAAATTTCGCGAGGTAACAAGGTGCGAAACAGCGTCTCTTTCCCGGATGTACCAACGCGAGTGAGTAGGAGTTCGCCTTGCAGCAAAGCATAGAGTTGTGGTGACAAGCGATCGCCTTCGAGCATCACGATTTCTCCTGGTTGATAATGATGGAGCACCGCATAAGGCTGTAAGGTGAGAAGGTCGGGAATCGGTACATCCTCTAGCACCGAAACTTCAGCCAATCGATCGACAGAGACACACCTGGATTTTTGAACCATTGTCCGAATTATGATTAGATGAGCACTGTCTGAGGTACCAATAGATGTTCGCTTTCGATCTGGCGGATCTCGCCTACTCCCAAGCAGCAATGTTCGTCCATGACTTTGACAAAACCGCTCGGATCGGGATTTGTAGGTGTCAATTGGAGTTCGCAGAGTGGTAGTCGTTTCCCCTGGCTCCAAAACTTGACTAAATCAGCAGCCAGCAGAGTCACAGTGGGTAAATGAGCCAATCCACGCTCGGGTGCAATGGGGATAAAAGTCCCCGCTCGCTGTTGGGTTTCCAAGTCTTCTAAAGTGATGCTCTGGGGCAATTCAAAGCCACAACTAGCATTGCGTTCTAAAAATGCCAATACGCCTCTAGTGCCCAGCTTAACGCCCAAATCGCGGGCGATCGATCGAATATATGTCCCACCACCGCAATTAATCTGCACCTCAATTTCGGGAAAATCTCCTGGCGTCCAGTTGAGAATGTCGATTGTATAGATATTTACTAGGCGAGTAGGTACTTCAATAACTTCGCCAGCGCGTGCTAACTTGTACAATCTTTGCCCGTTTACTTGGATGGCACTGTACATGGGCGGTGTTTGAACGATCTCGCCGATAAATTCTGGAATTACCGCTTGGATGCGATCGATCGTCACGGCAGATGCTGGCTCGGAATAGATAATTTCGCCCGCCAGATCGTCGGTTGTCGTCTCGATTCCGAGTCGGATGATAGCGCGATATGCTTTGCCTTCGGGTAAATATTGTAGCAATCGAGTTGCTTTACCGATCGCGATCGGTAATACTCCTACTGCGGCGGGATCTAATGTCCCCCCATGGCCGACTTTTTTTGTCTGCAAGATCCGCCGCACTTTGGCAACACAATCGTGAGAAGTCCAGTCTGGCAATTTTTTTAAGTTAATGAATCCGTCCACGAGTTATTTTAAGAGTTGGGAGTTGGGAGTTGGGAGTTAGCAGTTGGGAGTTGGGAGTTGGGAGTTAGCAGTTGGGAGTTGGGAGTTAGCAGTAAATAATCGATCGGTAATTTATGCTAGCTATGGCCTGCAACCGTTGCGGCAATTAGACTTTAATTTGAAAAAAATCAGGCTATTTAATATGACTAGTCATAAATATAGATCGTATCGTTCTTTTTTAAGTCGGTTGGCGATGTTACTCGATCGAGAAGATATTGCCGCCGGAGTGTTTTTATTTCCAGCCTTATCATTATTAGGTATCTTTTTGATTTTCCCAATTATTTATCTTGGTTATTTAAGCTTTACTGGCGGGAGTTTTACGCGAGCGGGCGTGCAGTGGGTGGGTATTAATAACTACTTGAGGTTGCTGCTTTCGCCCGATTTTTGGCAGGTTATCGGTAATACTATTTATTTTACGATCGGGACTGTAATTCCGAGTATCGTAATCCCGCTGGGTCTAGCCGTATTATTGAATCGAAATCTACCCTTTGCTGGCATCTTTCGGACGATTTATTTTATTCCCTCGATTGTCTCGTTAGTAGCGGCTGGATTGGGATTTCGCTGGCTATTTCAAGCAGATGGTGCGATTAACACTTTATTAAATAGTTTAGGATTCGATAAAATTGCCTGGTTGAGCGATTCTGTATGGGCGATGCCTGTGATTATCATTTTAAGTATTTGGAAGCAGATTGGTTTTAATTTAGTTGTGTTTTTAGCTGGCTTACAATCGATCCCCACCAATCGGTATGAAGCTGCCGAACTAGATGGCGCAAATAGTTGGCAGCAGTTTCGGCATATCACTTTACCTGGAATGCAATCGACATTAATTTTTACGGCGATTACCACCACCATCTTTACGCTTAAAAGTTTCGAGCAAGTTTATATTATTACGGGCGGTGGGCCGCTGAATTCTACTAACTTGTTAGTCTATTATATCTACGATCGAGCTTTCGCTCAGTTTGATTTTGGTTATGCCGCTGCTGCTGCGATGGTATTATTAGCTTTTACATCTGGTTTGGTTTATTTACAGCTACAAACGTGGACTCAGGAGTGAGCTAAATTAGGTAGTCGATTGGGTCTGCCTCGGCGTATACTTACTACGATTGCGAACGGCAAAAAATAACACGATGAATGTAAAAATCCCAGCTAAGTAGAGTGGATAACCATAAGTGGTGGGATTATTTTGGTCTACCATCAATCCGGCAATCACTGGGCCAATGCCATTTGCAGCACTTAAATAAGAAGCATTGAGTCCAGACATTTTCCCTTGGTCTTCTGGAGTCGTGTTGAGTGAAATTAGTGTACTAATCATCGGTTGTACGACGGAGTTAAATATAGCAAAGATCGTACTAATAGCTAAGAAAAAATAAATGTCTGGGACGATCGGCATTAGCACGAATGATAAGCTGCGAAAGAATAAGCCTAGAAATAAAATCTTAACCAAGCTAATATATTTAGTTAAGATTTTTACGCCTTGAAGCTGGACGATGACGCCAACGATACCGATCGCAAAAAACAACAGTGTCAAAGACTTATTATCTTGATTCAACACTTTGAGATAATAGGGTTGAAAAGCAAAAGTAAATAAGGTGAATGTCGTCCCGACACAGAGATTGATAATAAATAAGATTCCTAGTCTGGGAAAGGTTAGTCCTCTAATTAAATCTCGCAATCCCAGATCGAAAATATTCGTATCGGTATTCTTCCGTTCTGGTAATGTTTCGGGTAAGAACAATATTGTCAAAATTAAGGCGATCGTGGCAATTGCGGAAGAAACCAAAAATGATGTCCCTAAAGAACGTTGTTGTGCGACTAAACTGAGTACTGGCCCCATGACAAATCCCAATCCCAACGATGCACCAAAAACTCCAAATCCTCTAGCACGATTTTCTGGCGTAGTGACATCAGAGATAACGGCTTGAGCGACCGAGACATTACCACCCGTCACACCATCTAAAAATCTGGCAAAGAATAAGACCAGCGCACTAGTTGCGGTGCCAGCCAGGAAATTACCGATTACCGTTCCGACTAAGCTAATAATCAATAGCGGTCGTCTCCCAAACCTGTCCGATAGTTTGCCAATAATTGGAGTAGCAAAGAATTGAGCGATCGAATATATCGCAAATAAGAAGCTAGTCTCCTTATCGCTGAGGTTGAACTCTCGTCCGTATTGATAAATTGTCGGAATCAGGATTGTAAAACTCAGTGAATTGATGAAATTAATAATGGCAATAATCCAAAAGCTGCGATTCATTAGGGTTGGGGGTAAAGACTGGAGAAGGCATGGCCGAGCTAATCGAGCGTCAATGTTGACAGATCGCAATCGATCGATAAAATAAGTAGCGCGGGACAAATCTCGATCTAGCGATCGATGAATATCATTCGATTTCTGAGGCGAATGATACTTGTCTCCGTGTTTATACTGACGAGCGATCGAGATCGATTTTGGATAAATCGGGGGATTTTCGGATTAATACTCGCGTCTGTTTCGATTAAACTTGAGTGAACCCAAGGGAAGTTGGATTTTTTTTACACACCAATTTTTGATAAGACTTGACATCTACGCTATCGTGTACTTGAATTAGATACCAATTAGCTAGATTACCCAAAACCCAACTAACAGAGACCTATATCTTAAGTCTAGAGCGAACTATAGCCACGAAGTAGCGGTTGAGTACAGAAATATATGGCTGACTTTAACTGCTCGCACAATTTTCCAGCACCATAACCCGACCTGTTGTCGATCGCTGTTATTCATCTATGTTGCAACCTCACTCTTCTGGATTATCTCAATTAGTAACAAGTTCTCTATCTCGCACGAAACTACCTACTGGCAAGAGTTTTGGCAGCTCGACGCTAAATATAGTTTCCTTGCCAGAATTGGTGTTACCAATCACGATCGATTCAGAATCGATTGTCGATAATACCTGCGAGATCGTCCAACAACAGCCACGCTCGTTAGCACTCGAAGTTGGTAAAATTGTTGTAGTTGCGCTCTGGTTTTGGTGCTTGGTTGGTGCTAACTTCTGTGCCGATACCATCAACTCGATCGCTAATTTTCGGACTCCAGAAGTTTAATTAAGTTGGTGCTCGATCGGTACCGAACGCTAAATTTTCTCAATCGATTTAATAGTGTAAATTTACTAAAATCGCTCGATTTCCACCTAGCTATTACTGGCAATCCCGATTTTTCATTTAACTAAAGTAGTAAAAAGATCGATCCAGTTGACAACTGAGCCTTTGTGTCGGCATCGAGGATTTACTCATTAGCGGCGTCAGTATGCACCCAGAAGCCAACCCATAGTGAGTGAGTGGCTTCTCGATTTGATGGTGGTTTAGTGGTGGCAATAGTTGGCGGAAATGCCATGATATCTCTAAACTATGCCAATTACTGAGTTGCTTACTCTCGATCCCATTTCGGTCGCCAACCTGGCTTAATGGTTTGACGCACTCGCGCGATCGCCAAACAGTCATCGGGGACATCCTCCGCAATCGTCGAACCTGCGGCGGTAGTTACTCCATTTCCTAGATTTAGCGGCGCAATTAGGGTGTTATTGGAGCCAATCCGCGTAAAGTTACCGATGATAGTTTGATGTTTGTGTTTGCCGTCGTAGTTGACAGTAATCGTACCCGCACCGATATTGACTTGTTTGCCGACAGTTGCATCGCCGATATAGGATAAATGTGCGACGTTAGTATTATCACCCAGAGTACTCTTTTTCAACTCGACAAAGTTGCCAACTCGACAGGATTCACCGACGGTAGCTTGTTGACGAATGTGAGCGAATGGGCCGATATTAGCTTTATCCCCGATCGAGCTATCGACGATCGCTGAATATAATACGGTAACGCGTTCGCCGATGTGGCTATTTTCAATGAGACTACCAGGCCCAATCCGGCTGCCACTACCAATTGTGGTCTTACCCCGCAAATGAGTTTGCGGTTCGATAATGGCATCCACGCCAATTTTTACGGTATCGTCGATCGTCACGCTGTCGGGATCGATAATCGTGACGCCAGCCGCCATCCACTCATCTTTAATCCGCGATTGGAGGATCTCATAAGCAGTCGCTAATTGACGACGATCGTTAATGCCTAAAATTTCTCGATCGTCAGCCACATCATAAACCATGACTGGCGAGAGGAAATTCACGGCATCGGTAATATAGTACTCTTGCTGACTGTTGTTGCTTTGCAATTTAGGCAGCACTGCTTGGAGTTGAGGCCAATTAAAACAATATATACCTGCATTGACGCGCCGATTTTGACGCTGTGCGTCGGTACAATCCCGATCTTCGACGATCTCTTTGAGTAAATTATTACTGTCGCAAAATACCCGCCCATACCCTTGGGGATGATGAATTTGGGCTGTGAGTATAGTTGCTGCATTTTGATGCTGTTGGTGCGTCGCCAAGAGTGCTTTGAGCGTCTCGGGACGCAACAGCGGAACGTCGCCATTTAATACTAGCAAGTCCCCTTTAAAATCTGCTAAATGGGGGAGTAATTGTTGAACGGCATGTCCCGTACCTAACTGTTGGGTTTGTTCGACAAACTCCAGATCGGGATAATGCAACAGTGCTTCTTTGACTCGGTTCGCTTGATAACCGACTATTGCTAATTGCCGCTCGGGTTGTAATTGTTCGCAACCAATCAGCACCCGCTCGACTAGAGATCGACCTCCGAGCGAATGTAATACCTTGGGTAAGTCCGATCTCATTCGCGTGCCTTTGCCCGCTGCCAAAATTGCTACTGCTACCATAAATATAACTACTACCGAGGGAAACTAAACAGAGCTTATCTTAAAATACCCCATCGATCGAAACAGAATGCAATCCTTGGCAAAGTCGCTCGTCCGATCGCTCTTCGAGTGTAGTTTATTGTCAAGAGCATTTTGTCCTCCATCTGGCGATATCTGGCTTGGATAATTGCGATACATTGTTTTACAGCGATTCTCCCGATCGGAGAGGCTACGCCAACGTGCTTCTCGTATAATCGTATTACTAACGATCGATAACCTGAAATTGATATGCGCTTGTGGTTTAGGCGGTTTGTTGCAGCTATTTTCTTGGGTGGACAAGTAATCGTTCATATTCTGAGGGGCAAATTTAATTATGCAAATATTGTCGAACAAATGGCTTTAGTCGGCCCAGAATCGCTTTTAATCGCACTGTTGACAGCGACGACAATTGGGATGGTATTTACCATTCAGGTCGCGCGAGAATTTATTAATATCGGTGCGGGACAAATAGTAGGCGGGATTTTGTCGTTAGCACTGACTCGCGAACTCGCCCCCGTACTCACAGCAGTCGTACTGGCTGGTAGAGTCGGCTCTGCATTTGCCGCCGAAATTGGCACGATGAAAGTCAGCGAACAAATCGACGCACTCTACATTCTCAAAACAGATCCGGTCGATTATTTAGTAATTCCCCGCGTGGTAGCTTGTTGTGTGATGTTACCCCTATTGACAGTTTTATCGATCGTCACGGGGATGATTGGCGGATTAATCGTTGCTACTAGTTTATTTGGAATGCCCGCACGAGTATTCTTAGAATCAGCCCGCAACTTTCTAGAAGTTTGGGACGTATGCAGCGCACCGCTCAAAGCAGTCTGTTTTGGTGCCTTAATTGCCATTATCGGTTGCAGTTGGGGCATGACGACCACTGGCGGTGCCAAAGGTGTCGGGCAATCGACAACTACAGCGGTAGTTACTTCACTCTTAGCAATTTTCATTTCTAACTTTTTCCTCTCTTGGCTAATGTTTCAAGGTTCGGGTACGGTTGGTTCTAAAGCGATTTAGGTAGTTGAGAGTTGAGAGTTGAGAGTTGATAATTGATAATTGATAATTGATAATTGATAATTAATAATTGATAATCGCTCGTAAAGTTAATCTTACTTCACTCTTTACTCTCTTCTTTCTGTCTTTGTCATACACATTTCAAAATTGTATCGATCGATCGTTCTGCTTGAGTATAGTAACTACCGCCAAATAAATTATAGTGATTGAGAATGTGATAAAGGTTGTATAAAACCTTGCGCTGCGAGTAGCCAGGAGCTAAGGGATAAACTCGATCGTATCCTTGATAAAAAGCTGTTGGAAAGCCACCAAATAATTCAGTTAAGGCTAAATCTACCTCGCGATCGCCCCAGTAGGTGGCCGGATCGTAGATAATTGGAATACCAGTGCTAGTAAAGCTGGCATTTCCACCCCAGAGATCGCCATGAACTAATGATGGTTGGGTTTGATGGCCATTAAGTAATTTTGGAATTACGCTGAGTAATGCTGTAGCTTTGGCAAAATTACCACCCTTACGGCGGGCAAGTTCGAGTTGATAACCAATGCGGTTGTGAGTAAAGAAACTCGCCCAATCTTCTTCCCACGTATTAATTTGCGGTGTCGAACCGATCGTGTTATTTACATGCCAGCCAAATACCGATTTATGAGTAATTTGGTGACGGTGCAGTTTGGCTAAATCGCTACCTAATTCACTCCAATTTCGATCGTTAACTCTAGTTGTTAAGTCTAGATACTCTAAAACTAAATAGCTACGATCCCCGCTCGTCCCCCAACAGATCGGGATCGGCACTTTAATAGTTGCAGTGGCAGCTATTTCTAACAATCCTTTTGCCTCCGCCACAAACATCTCGATGAGACTCGCCTGATTGAGTTTGATAAAATAACGATCGGATCGATCGAGGGTTGAAGATGAAGCTAAAGAATTGGCGATCGAATAGACTTGATTGATACAGCCACCACCAATAGATTGCCGATCGCCGATCGTAAATTGCCGACCCGTAGCTTGAGTAATATCTGTCTCGATATCAGTCCAAATTTGCCGCTCGCTCATAATTTTGTCTCTTTATTTCTAGTAAGCTGTCAGACATTTAAATCACATGTTAGATTTCTTGAAAGCGGGGAGCGGGGAAGAGGTAAGTAAATTAAATGACTAACAGCTTAGTGCGAACAAAGATTTCTCAGAGGAGCGATGGTAACTAAGATCTCACCCAATATTTCTTAGCTAATCTAAAAAATATTTAGTCCGCGTAGGCGGACTTGGCATCATTAGCGGTGACTTCAGTCGCCAGCCACAACCTAACCAATCTTCCGATCGCGTAACTCTTGAATCCAATCCATGACATTTCCTGCAAAAGTACGCAGATTATGACCGAATCTTTGGGCTTTAGCGGGAATAGTGTTCGTAAATTTTTTGATTTTTGCCCTAGCTGCTTTTGCTAATTCAAGTGTTTGTGTTTGCCAAGTTTGCGCTGGTTTTGGCTCGATTTGGCTCTGTGGCTGTGGAGATGCTGCGATGGGAGGATTGCTAGGAGGTGCAACAATCGTCGGTTGAGGATCGGGACTTGCTGATGGTTGAGAAGTTAAAATGGGATTGGGAATCGGCGTCTGTTTTAGCGTCGGACTTGGCTGTGGAGTCGGCTCTGGACGATTTATAACTATTGCAGGAGCTGGGCTGGGCGGAACGACGATCGTCGGTGGTGGGGTTGCGGCTGAAGGAGTTGGCGCGATCGCGACTGGTACGGGGATTAATACTGGTGGAGCTGATGGCTGGACGCTAGGTGTCACAGTCGGACTTGGCTCGATCTGGGTGTTGTCGATCGCATCTTTCCGAACCGGAGGATTAACAGGCTCTGAGCTACTGGGTTTGGGTGGTATTTTGGGATTGGTTTGGCTTGGCGTCTGCGTTTGGACATCAATTTGGGGTGGTGCGATCGGTGTTGGGATGATGACAGGACTAACGCTAGGCTTAATTGTTGGCGTGGGAGCTACGGCAATCGGACTCGGCGCGATCTCAGGTTCTGGGGTAGTGGTTGCAGTGGGTGTCGGTACGATTGTGGGTGTCAGGATCTCGACGGGGGTACTGTCAGGCTCAGAGGCGACCTCGGGTGCGGGAGTAGAGGGAGGTGTTGGTTGACTAGCGATAACATAGTCCGGATCGACAAACGCAGTGGCAACAATCGGATCGAGCTTACCCTCAATCAGTTTAGCCAAACTATCTTTGGCTTGAGGATTGTAAGTGACGATTTCCATCGTATCGTTATATACATTCGGAATTAGATTACCCCGATCGTCTACCAATTCTAATCTAACTAAATTTTTGCCCTGCTGGAATCCTTGTAAATATACAGGCGACCATCGCTGTTGTCGATCGGAATCGTCCGTTCGTTCGTTTGAATCGACGCCAACGCCATCGAGCATAAATCGTTGTTCGTTAATTGTCACTCGCAATCGCCATCTCGATAAACTACTTTGACCCTCATCTGCTACCAACCGAGCTGGAGTGTTAGTAACGTAGTAGTCCAACATAATCGGTTCTGCGCCATAGACACCCAATGGGCGATTATAAGTAAGTAATGGCTGTTGGGGATCGGGCTGATTTTCCGCAGTTTTCGTCAAAACGTGAAATGTCACCTGTGCGTAGGCACCATCGTTTTTAAAGCTTTCATGCCAAGGACGCGCTGCAAAGACACGTAAAATATGGGTTCCAGCCGCTAAGTTTTTAAAAACTAGGGGTTGGCTCAGATCGAATACTTCTTTGTAAGTTTGGCGATCGAGAATTATCTCTAAATGATTGCCCAGATCTAATTCTCGATTCTTAAATAAGGGCAGATCGTCTACTTGCAATTTGACCGTAACTCGATCGTCTGACAGCATTTCGTCGAGTTTGGGGCTGAGAATCTGCACTTGAGGCTGAAATTTTTCTAGACTTGGAGCGAGTTTGGAGATACTTGTCGGTGTATTGACTTCCGCTAAGGGGCCATCTGTAGTATTTAGAGCTGGATTGGGTGAGGCTACAGCCACCAAGTTAGTTGTTGTGTTGGGATCGGACGACTCGCAGCCAGCGATCCCGATTGCTAGAAGCGCAGCCAAGCAAGAGCCTACACATAACCGCGCAACTAATTTCCACTTCAGATTCGCTCTCAACACCCGTACCTCTGTTTCACAAGTTACTAGTTTGCATTGCCTATTTTACTAGGGTTGGCGAATTTTTGAACTATTGACGTTTTGCACCAGACAATTCGACCGAGCGCATTTATGTAGATATGTAAACAACATTGAAACTTTCAATGTTATGTATTAATCGATCGAATAGTCTGGTGCGATTTGCGACTGTAGCTCAAGGTGTACTAGGCATGACTTTTGCAATCATTAAGATTATTTAAAATAAATGTATTAAGCTTGACTTTTATCCCCGCTCCATCAAATTAAGATCGACACAAGCATTCTGGAGAGCGACTTTGAATTATTGTTAACAAATGGTGAATAAGGCTAGGCCATCAACCTATAATTCATCAACAGCGGTGCCGATCGGCAAACTTGTTTAGCTCGATCGTGCGCGGTTCGATACTTTTAGTTCCACTGGAATTAAAAGGGATCGAGCGAGGCTTTTGGCTCCATTTCCCTTAGAAACGGGCATTTCAGTTGGGTATCACCTCGTTCCTTGTCTAGAGAGGACAATCCTCATGACAATTAGTCCGCCAGAGCGGGAAGCAAAAGTAAAGGTAGTCGTTGACAAAGATCCAGTTCCTACTTCTTTCGAGAAGTGGGGTAAACCAGGTCATTTCGATCGCACCCTAGCGAAGGGACCAAAAACCACTACGTGGATTTGGAATCTTCATGCTCTCGCCCATGATTTCGATAGTCACACCAGTGACTTGGAAGACGTTTCTCGTAAGATTTTCAGTGCTCACTTCGGTCATCTCGCCGTCATAT
Source organism: Chamaesiphon polymorphus CCALA 037 (assembly GCF_003003845.1). Taxonomy (GTDB): domain Bacteria; phylum Cyanobacteriota; class Cyanobacteriia; order Cyanobacteriales; family Chamaesiphonaceae; genus Chamaesiphon; species Chamaesiphon polymorphus. The sequence continues at coordinate 16,145 of NZ_PVWO01000033.1, forward strand.
TTATTTGGTTGAGCGGGATGTATTTCCACGGTGCCCGTTTCTCTAACTATGAAGCGTGGCTCACCAATCCTACTGGTATCAAACCCAGTGCCCAAGTCGTCTGGTCGATTGTCGGTCAAGACATTCTCAACGCAGACGTTGGCGGCGGTTTCCACGGGATTCAAATTACATCCGGTCTCTTCCAAATGTGGAGAGGTGCTGGTATTACCAACTCCTTCCAGCTATATTGCACGGCTATTGGCGCGCTCGTCATGGCTGCTTTAATGCTCTTTGCTGGTTGGTTCCACTATCATAAACGCGCTCCCAAACTGGAATGGTTCCAGAATGTGGAGTCGATGATGAACCATCACTTAGCTGGTTTATTAGGTTTGGGATCTCTAGGTTGGGCAGGTCACCAAATTCACGTATCTTTACCAATTAACAAGCTGCTGGACTCTGGTGTCGCTGCTAAAGATATTCCCTTACCCCATGAATTCATCTTGGATTCAACCAAGATGGCAGAACTGTATCCCAGTTTTGCTAAGGGTCTGACCCCATTCTTTACCTTGAATTGGGCAGAATATGCAGACTTCCTCACTTTTAAAGGTGGTCTCAACCCGACAACTGGCGGTCTGTGGTTATCCGATCAGGCTCACCATCACTTAGCAATTGCGGTGCTTTTCATCGTTGCTGGACACATGTACCGGACGAACTGGGGCATCGGTCACAGTATGAAAGAAATTTTAGAAAATCATAAAGGGCCATTCACTGGCGAAGGTCATAAAGGTCTATATGAAATTCTTACCACCTCTTGGCACGCTCAGTTAGCAATTAACTTGGCAATGTTGGGATCTTTGAGCATCATCGTGGCACAACACATGTATGCGATGCCTCCCTATCCTTACCAAGCTACTGACTATGCCACTCAGCTATCGCTATTTACACATCATATGTGGATTGGCGGGTTCTGTGTGGTTGGTGGAGCCGCTCACGGAGCGATCTTCATGGTTCGGGATTACGACCCTGCGATGAACCAAAACAACTTACTCGATCGGATGCTGCGTCACCGCGATGCAATTATTTCGCATCTGAACTGGGTATCTATGTTCCTTGGCTTCCATAGCTTCGGTCTGTATATCCATAACGACACCATGCAAGCTTTGGGTCGCCCTCAAGACATGTTCTCCGACAAGGCGATTCAGTTGCAACCCGTATTCGCTCAGTGGATTCAAGGACTGCACACGGCTGCACCGGGTAACACTGCTCCAAATGCGCTGCAAACTGCCAGCCTCGCTTTCGGTGGCGATACTCTCGCCGTCGGTGGCAAAGTGGCGATGATGCCGATCGTGTTGGGTACGGCGGACTTTATGGTTCACCACATCCATGCTTTCACCATTCATGTCACCGTTCTCATTCTGCTTAAAGGTGTCTTGTTTGCCCGTAGCTCTCGGTTAATCCCCGACAAAGCTAATTTGGGCTTCCGGTTCCCTTGCGACGGCCCAGGTCGTGGCGGTACCTGCCAGGTTTCTGGTTGGGATCACGTCTTCCTCGGTCTGTTCTGGATGTACAACGCCATCTCGGTTGTGATTTTCCACTTTAGCTGGAAGATGCAGTCGGATGTATGGGGTACAGTCGCACCAGACGGAACTGTTTCGCACGTTACTGGCGGTAACTTTGCTGCTAGTGCGACGACCATCAATGGTTGGTTGCGTGACTTCCTGTGGGCGCAAGCTTCTCAAGTTATCAACTCCTACGGTACGGCTCTGTCTGCTTACGGTTTGATTTTCTTGGGCGCGCACTTTATCTGGGCGTTTAGCTTAATGTTCCTGTTCAGCGGTCGTGGCTACTGGCAAGAACTGATCGAGTCGATCGTGTGGGCGCACAACAAGCTCAACGTTGGACCCGCAATTCAGCCTCGCGCTCTGAGCATCATTCAGGGTCGAGCTGTGGGTGTCGCTCACTATCTCCTCGGCGGGATTGCGACAACCTGGGCATTCTTCTTAGCTCGGTCGATCGCGATCGGCGGATAAGACAATGTCTTTTACATCGGTGTCGATCGCTGGGGCTGAAAGTCTCTGAGATCTTCACCGATCGATTCTAGAACTCTAGATTCGGCAACATCACTAACATGATGCTAATTAATGCCACACGAGATGGTTACAGTTAGCATCATCAACTGTAATCATCTCGTTTGTCCGCGAGGAAACCCGATCGAAAAACTATGGCAACTAAATTCCCTAAATTTAGCCAAGACCTCGCTCAAGATCCGACCACCCGTCGGCTCTGGTACGGGATTGCCACGGCTCATGACTTTGAAAGCCACGATGGCATGACTGAGGAAAATCTTTACCAAAAGATTTTTGCAACCCACTTCGGTCATCTAGGCATCATCTTCCTGTGGGCTTCTGGTAACCAGTTCCATGTAGCTTGGCAAGGCAACTTCGAGCAGTGGATTAAAGATCCGCTCAACGTTAGTCCGATTGCCCATGCGATTTGGGATCCTCACTTTGGTCAGCCCGCAGTCGATGCTTTCACTCAAGGTGGTGCATCGAACCCCGTGAATATCACCTATTCTGGTCTATACCAATGGTGGTATACCCAAGGGATGCGATCGAATGATGACTTATACATGGGTTCGATCTTCTTGCTCGTGCTAGCTTCAGTCATGCTGTTTGCTGGTTGGTTGCATCTTCAACCCAAATTCCGTCCGAGCTTATCCTGGTTCAAGAATGCTGAATCTCGCCTTAACCATCACTTAGCTGGTTTGTTTGGCGTTAGCTCCTTGGCTTGGACTGGTCACCTAGTTCACGTTGCTATCCCCGAATCTCGCGGTCAGCACGTTGGCTGGGATAACTTCCTCAGCACTCCTCCCCACCCTGCAAGGTTGATTCCCTTCTTTACGGGTAATTGGGGTGCATACGCCGAGAATCCAGACACCGCCCAACATGCCTTTGGCACCGCTCAAGGTGCTGGCACGGCAATCTTGACTTTCTTGGGTGGCTTCCATCCACAGACTCAATCCTTGTGGTTGACGGATATGGCTCACCACCACCTAGCAATCGCGGTGATTTTCATCGTGGCTGGGCACATGTACCGTACAAACTTCGGGATCGGTCACAGCATTAAGGATATTCTCAATGCTCATAAACCACCCGGAGGAAGACTTGGAGAAGGTCACCGAGGTCTTTACGACACAGTAAACAACTCTCTCCACTTTCAATTAGGTTTGGCACTGGCTTCGTTAGGTGTAATCACTTCCTTAGTGGCACAACACATGTACTCCATGCCACCTTATGCGTTCTTGGCGCAGGACTTTACCACCCAAGCCGCACTTTACACCCACCACCAGTATATTGCTGGTTTCTTAATGGTTGGTGCCTTCGCTCACGGTGCGATCTTCTGGGTTCGGGATTACGACCCAGAGCAAAACCGCAACAACGTGCTCTCGCGGATGTTAGAGCACAAAGAGGCAATCATCTCCCACTTGAGCTGGGTGTCTCTGTTCTTAGGTTTCCACACCTTGGGTCTTTACGTTCACAACGATGTCGTAGTTGCCTTTGGTACCCCTGAGAAGCAAATCTTAATCGAACCAGTATTCGCGCAGTGGATTCAATCCTCTCACGGTAAATTACTCTACGGTTTTGATACCTTACTATCTAATACCGATAGTGTCGCCTACACCGCTTACCCGAACTATGGTAACGTTTGGCTTCCTGGCTGGTTGGATGCAATTAACTCCGGTACGAACTCCTTGTTCTTGACCATCGGCCCTGGTGACTTCTTAGTTCACCATGCGATCGCACTCGGACTCCACACCACCACATTGATCTTGGTCAAAGGTGCGTTGGACGCTCGTGGTTCCAAACTAATGCCCGACAAGAAAGACTTCGGCTATGCCTTCCCTTGCGATGGCCCCGGTCGTGGTGGTACTTGTGACATCTCCGGTTGGGATTCCTTCTACCTGGCGATGTTCTGGATGTTAAACACCCTCGGTTGGTTGACATTCTACTGGCACTGGAAACACTTAGGGATTTGGCAAGGTAACGTCGCCCAGTTTAATGAGTCTTCGACTTACTTAATGGGTTGGTTCCGCGATTATCTCTGGCAGAATTCCTCTCAGTTAATTAACGGCTACAACCCTTACGGGATGAATAACCTGTCTGTATGGGCATGGATGTTCCTGTTCGGACACTTAGTCTGGGCAACTGGCTTTATGTTCTTAATTAGCTGGCGTGGTTACTGGCAAGAGTTGATCGAAACCGTCGTCTGGGCACACGAGCGTACTCCGCTGGCGAACCTAGTTCGTTGGAAGGACAAGCCCGTTGCACTCTCGATCGTTCAAGCTCGCGTCGTCGGTTTAGCTCACTTCACAGTTGGCTATATCCTCACCTACGCTGCCTTCCTGATCGCCTCTACTGCTGGTAAGTTCGGCTAGTTCTGAATCATCTATCATAAGCTGAATAAAAGCCCCCGTCACCTAGTGGCGGGGGCTTTTTAACTTACAACCTACTTGTGGGAATACTAAAAAAATAAGCCTGTTAATACGCAAATGCCAAATCCATTTACTATTCGTATATTCCTTCCAGATGGAGATGCCGAAGGACTACGAGTTTGCAACGTCTCAAGTCAGCTAAAAAATTGACTGATTTGATTTAAAATTAGCACATCATGGAGAATGATAGGGAGCATCCACTTTTGGTGTCTATTCCTTGAGTGGGAAGGGAGTAAGATTTCATCAGAATTTGTCGATCGGCAAAAGCTGCCACTCTCTTCCCAAGCTGGAATGCTTCTGTAGGAAATTTAGTCACCCACAGCCAAACAGCAAAAGTCGCCTCCGAAAAAATAGTATGTAATTACTAAATTTATGGTGTTGACGATAGGACAGCCCTGTTCTATACTACTAATATACTTGAAAAACACACAATTATTTTTAAAGCTAAAGCTAAAAATTTGAATTGATAGCTTCAGATTCTCTTGAGTACACAAAAATAACACTCTCAACATAGCTATCGATCGTGGTGCAAATGTGTGATTTCAAGATGTCGCAATTCTCTTGCTAGTAAAGCTTTTCCCCACAACATCTATCCACTACGCGATCGACCTCTTTGAGTATTGTCAGGAGTAGTAATGGTTACCCTGTTTGACGAGGATCGTCAAACAGCAAAAAATTACTCAAGGATTCGATCTCCAGCGACTTATGGCTGGAAAATTAGCAGTTTACGACTCGTTAACGCGATCGGTTACAACATCACAATTGCAGCTCACTCTATGATTCAAGCTTTGAAGCAAGGTTATTTAGGGTGATGATGCAATGCGAAAAATTCACTTGGATGATTGCATCGTGCTCGCCTAGATTTTCACGCGCGATCGACTTATGTTTGCAGCCCACAAGCAGATTTTACCCGAGCATTTTTAGAAAATGCTAAAGCTAATCTAATTCTACTAAATTCAACCTTAATTAAAGGTAAGTAACTTTTCTATGGGTTGATTTTATATATCAGTTTTAAAGGTTTTTAATCGTTAAATATTTGATTGTGTTTCTCAATAGAGCAATTTTGTGACTTCTGCATCTGCCAACTATTTTTACCATGAAAAATCCAATAATTATCGATTATAATCAAGAAGATGCTAGTCTCAATATTTTCCCCGATAAACCTTTGCTATCAAGCCACAAAGATGGTTGGAGCAACATTAAACTTGAATATTATCAGCTCCCTCCTCATTCCACACCAGAACACTTGCCAGCACAAAATGCGATCTTAATTTTCGATCGATCTATCAAAGTCAGTCGGCAGCTTGGCGATCTAGTTAAATTTGAACATATCAAAACTGGGGATATTGTTGTCAGCCCTGCGAGCTTTCCTCACTCTGCTTCTTGGGACATGCATGTCTCATTTATGCTGCTTTTCCTCGATCGTAAATTTATTGCTAATACTGCTTATGAATTTATCGATCCAGATCGGGTAGAACTTTTGCCAAGTTTTTCACAACCAGATCCAGTAATTTATGGAATTGGATCTTACCTTAAATCACAATTGGAATCTGGTACACAAGTCAGTCAAATATATATCGATTCAACCGCTTTATTCCTAGCATCTCATTTGCTAGAACACTATTGTCTTCGGAAACATACTATCGAAAGAACTCCAGAATCACTATCCACGAATGATTTGCGGCAAGTAGATGAATATATTAATGCCAATCTCCATAATAATTTAAGTGTGGGAGACTTGGCAGGTTTAGTAAACATGAGTCCTTTTCGCTTTTCTCATTTATTCAAAAATTCTCTTAAAATTTCTCCGTATAAGTATTTGATCGAGTGTCGCTTGCAGAGGGCAGCTTCACTCCTAGCAGATAAAAATTTAGATATAGCTTTCATAGCTCACCGTACAGGTTTCGCCAGTACGAGCAACTTCATCCAAACATTTAAAAAGCATTTCTCGCTCACACCCAAACAGTTCAGGCAAAAGTAGCGCGATGTAATAAAACGAAGATTAGCAAGATTTTTATATTATTCCAGCAAGATTTCGATACTGCTCAAAAAAATTACGCGGTAAGATTCCTGTAAATTACACGGTAAATTACACGGTTAATCGATCGACCGTGTAAAAAACAACACTAAAGCTGAAAGCATTAGTGGATAAATTTTCGATCGTAGTATTCCTATTTGATTTGTAAAAATACAGCAAATTGAATTATTGCTGATGCAATCGTCCACCAAGAATAATGGCTATTTTAAGAATCAAGATTTGATTCATAATTGGTGTGTCGGTATTTATTTTTACGTTAATATTTTATTAGTTATGGTACAAAATTTTATATTGACATATTTTAAAGACATGTTTGAGCAAAAAACAACAAACTAATGAATCATCTTGGTGTTTAACAGAACGGATAGTATCATCTTTTTAAAATTTGCCCAAAAGTTGTCAAACTATCAACTCAAGGAGCAGTAGAGGAAATCAATCAAAAAATCAAATCGATCGAAAGAAGAGTATATGGTTTAACTAATTTTAGAAAAAAGTCTTATTAAAAAGTCTTGTTAAATTGACTTTTTGCTATTAACTTGCCATAGATA
>NZ_PVWO01000357.1 GCF_003003845.1 Chamaesiphon polymorphus CCALA 037
CTCGATCCCGATCTCTAAATTTCGGGTTACAGGTCGCTGCTAAATTGACACATATCGAGTAAGATCTAGGTAATCTAAGTTGAACCACCCTTGAGACGAAAGATCGCAAAGATAGTAGCACAGCGGCCACTTGTGAACCAGATTACCTAGCAAACTCGTCAGGCACAGCCAACTCTAAGCGATCGACTTATTTTAGTCTCTCCAATCTACGCATGACAGACTCGTAGCCAGCCTGATTATTTTGGGCTTGGAACAATCTTGCTGCTGTTTTTAAATCTTCGGTAGCAGCAGGATTGGCTTGGAGTTGAGCGTGAAGCAATCCACGATTGCTGTATGCTAGAGCATTATTCGGTTGCAAGCGAATTGCTGTATTATAGTCAGCCAAAGCCTTTTGATATTCCCGCAGTTGCGCTAAAGAGACACCCCGATTGAAGTATAACTCTGCATTCTTGGGATCGGCAGCGATTCCCTGAGTATAATCTGCAACGGCTTTGTTATAGTCGCCAGCAGCGTAGTAAACGATCCCACGATTCAGGTATGCTGTAGCATAATTGGGTCTGAGTTGAATGGCTCTAGTGTAGTCCGCGATCGCGGCTTGGCGATTGCCGATCGAAGAGTAAAGAATCCCGCGATTGTTATAGGCTTCGACTAATTTAGGATTGAGCTTGAGTGCGGTAGTATAATCGGCGATCGCTTGAGTTTTGTCACCATTCTCAGCTTTAATGATGGCGCGATTGAAAAAGGCAAAGGCATCAGTCGGATTGATGCTCGCTACCCGATTGTAGTCGCTAATTGCCCCAGTCCGATTGCCGAGCGAGTTTTGGGCACTAGCACGATTGAAATAAACATTGGAGCTATTGGGATTTAACGCGATCGCGCGATTGAAATCGGCAAGTGCGCCTTGGGAATCTCCCATTAATTCTCTGGCTTTGCCACGACCATTGTAAGCTTTGGCATAGTTCGGTCTTAAGGCGATCGCCCGCTCGAAATCAGCAATCGCACCTGTATTATCGCTCAGATCGAGTTTCGCGATACCGCGATTGTAGTAAGCATCTACATTCTTAGGATCGAGTTGAATTGCCTTAGTGTAACTGGCGATCGCGCCTTGTTTGTCACCATTTTGCGACAAGACAATGCCTTTACCGATCGCTATTTGCGGATCGGTGGACTTAATCGCTCTTGCTGCTTGGAAGTCGGCTAATGCACCCGCGCGATCTCCAGTATTCAAGCGGGCAAAACCCCGATTGGCATAGGCTTCAAAAAATTTCGGATTCAGAGCCAGCGCGCTGGTGTAATCGGCAATTGCACCCGCACTGTCGCCGTTTAAACCTTTGACAATGCCCCGATTATTGTAAGCATCGACAAAGTTAGCTTGCAAGGCAATCGCTCGATCGAAGTCGGCAATTGCGCCGACTCGATCTCGATCTCGAAAACGACGCATCGCTCGGTTGTAAAAATCTCTAGCCGTTTTTAAGGTTTTGGTAGTTGGGGTTTTGGTGGCTGGGGCTTTTTTGGTAACTTGCCGAGCCACACGGATCTCAGATGGAGCCTCGGTAGCGGCTACGCGTACTGATGGTAACAGCGAGATCGTCAAAAGCAAAATGCTCGACAGCGGAATGTGCAGTCGGGACATCCACTTGTCAGAAAATTGTCGGCGATTGTATGTATTCATCACTAAATTTGGGAGGCGATCGATTTAGGCGATCGCGCTGAGTCAGGACAAATTGGTAGTATCTAAAAGTTTGAATAGTTACTAGCTAGCCAAATCCTATATTCGCGCTGCTAGATTTATGTTTAGACGGAATATTGAAATAATTATTAGCGCGTGTAACTAGATTTTAACAAATCTTCCAATCTCTTGAAGTTAATGTAGACCAATTTATCGACAATTAACAACGTACAAATATCGTAAAAATGACTGCCTGTATAGCTTAGACGATCGGATCTACAAGTATGTCGATCGGTCAAATTTCATCAGAATCTGGGTATAAAATCATACTATTTATAGATACCTCTTACCTAAAAATTCGACTTGCTGTTGCGGGAGAAATTATCGAGATTTCCCACACCAAGTCATTCAAATTAGAAGTCGAATCTCTACTTGCTAGTTATCGATTTTCAGGCATCAAAAAGGGAGCGTTGCTAAATTGGGGTATTAAGCGTAGATTTTGCCCTCACCCCCAACCCCTCTCCCAATCTTGGGAGAGGGGAGCCAGAGCCGCAGGATCTGGCGGGGTGAGGGCAAATCATACCTTAAATCAGCAACGCCAAAAAGGGTACCTCGATCGAGGTACCCTGAGTGTCTAGGGGATAGGATGAGACTACCGTCTGGCGCGAGTTGGTAACGCAAGCTGCGGTTGTGGAGCGCGCCGCTCGGATAGCGGATCGTTAACTGCGATCTCGCTGGGGACGTCTTGCAATAAGACTTCGCGAATCAAGCGAGCTGCCATCCGTTGGGTTAAGCCGCTAGCGATTTTTTGACCGAAGGATTGGGTTTCTGACTTCATCAAAATTTGAGGAATCTTGGGTAAAACCATTGCCGGATCGAAGCCTTTAGTCTGTTGTAAGATGCCCCAAATCCGCTGGATGTGTTCTAAACCATTCGATTGCTGTTGGGCAGTTACAGGAGGTGTGGGTACCTTGATGCCGATCCCTTTTTGAATCGCATGAGTCACACTTTGGAGTGTATTACTACCAAAATTATCCAAACCTCGGACGATCTCATCGGCGAGATAATCGCGGATAAAAGTCCCGCGCTCGGAGAGAATGAAATCTAAAGTTTGATTGATGACTTGATTGAGATCGTATTCATCGCTACTGCGGGCATTATTGAGCAGATTTTCCAATCGGTTCCAGCGGAAGGAACCATCTTTAAATAAGAGTTCTTTGAGCGAGTTCCGCAGATCGGGAGCGGGGTCTGTCAGCAGTCGTTTGGCAACGTAAGGATATGCTTTAGCCAGTACTTTAAAATTAGGATCGACAGAAATGGCGATACCTTCGAGGGTGGCTAGCGATCGCAAGATCAAAGCATAATAAGCAGGCACCTGGAAGGGGAACTCATACATTACGCCCGATAATTGATCGGTAACGCTCTTGAAATCTAGATCGGCAATATTGGTACTAGTAGCTCCCAGAGAACTATTAAATACGTAAGATAAAGCCGGAATAATTGGCGTCAAGTCTGTATCGGGAGTCAGAAATTCTAACTTAACAAAATCGCGGCCCAATCCATCAAAATCGCGATTGACCAAATGCACGATCGCTTCGACTAAACCATAACGTTGATATGGCTTGACTTGGCTCATCATCCCGAAATCTAAGTAAGCTAACTTACCATCTGGTGTCGCAAGTAAATTGCCAGGATGCGGATCGGCATGAAAGAAACCGTGTTCTAATAATTGACGCAGCGAACATTGGACGCCAACTTCCACTAAGTAGGTAGCATCGAGTCCCTGTGCGGCAACGGCTTCGAGGTTGGTTAGCTTTGTCCCCGTAATCCATTCCATCGTCAAGACGCGTCTACCCGTGTATTTCCAGTAAATACTGGGTACGTAGATGTCTTGCATACCGCCATATAATTCGGCAAATCTTTCGGCGTTGCGTCCTTCATTTTCGTAGTCCATTTCCTCGAAAATGCGCTCGGCAAATTCATCGACGATCGAAACTAAATTACTGCGAATTTGTTTGAAATTAGTTTGCGCCCAAATTGCCAGAGTTCTAACAACGTGAAGATCGAGCGCGATACTATCAGCCAGTCCCGGACGTTGAACTTTGATGGCAACTTCTTCACCGCTCCAAAGTTTACCTTTATATACTTGTCCGAGCGAAGCAGCCGCGATCGGTAAATCGCTAATTTGGGCATAAATAGCTTCCGGTCTGTCGCCTAATTCTTCTTCAATAAATTGGTAAGCGATCTCGTTAGAAAAAGCGGGAATATTATCTTGTAATTGAGCTAATTCTTCTAAAAACTGTGGCGGTACTAGGTCGGGACGAGTCGAGAGTTCCTGACCGATTTTAATATATGCAGGCCCTAATTTGGTCAACAGTCCGCGAATCTGTACGGCACGTTTACCCAGGTTTGCTTTACTTTTATTAGTAGTTTTATCGAGCCACAATCCCAGTGCAAAGTTGACGATCGGGATAAAGATACTAATAAATCGTCCAAATACTTTGAGCGGTTGGGTACTGTAATATTGCGCGATCGCGATCGGATCGTACCCCAGCCAGGTGTTGTCGGTAATTTCTTTGACACGTCTGGAATTCACAACTTCTGCATCAGCCACTAGTTCTGTGGATACGGCTGCTACTGACTGGTTAGACGGAGCATCGACTCTATTCATCTCTGGTGAAAACTGATTAGAAGGTGTGGTGTTCATGAGGTGATGGTATTAAGCCCTGTTAAGTATTGTAACAATGTTGCGAACTATCTGGGGATATTATCTATTTTACTGTGACAGAATGTTTAAAGTCTGCGGGTTTTCCTCATAATTGGAGAGCGGACTTCCGATCGGGTGGATGGGTGGATGAGTGGATGAGTGGATGAGTGGATGAGTGGATGAGTGCAAGATGTGAGTATAATTCCTGTACCCCCTAACCCTTTACCCTTTACCTTTTACCCCCTCCCCTACGTCTCTACCCTCTAGCAATGAATATAGATTTCCAATTACATCAACGCTGGATGGCGCGATCGATCGAGTTGGCGACGAATGCGGGGAATGCTGGCGAGGTGCCAGTTGGGGCGATAATTGTCAGTCCGGAGGGGGAGATAATTAGTGAAGGTGAAAATCGGCGGGAACGCGATTGCGATCCGACGGCTCATGCAGAAATTGTGGCAATTCGAGCGGCGGGAGCGTATCTAAATAGTTGGCACCTCGATCGATGTACGTTATACGTGACGCTCGAACCCTGTCCGATGTGCGCTGGTGCGATCGTGGCGGCGCGGTTGGGTTTGCTGGTATACGGTGCTGACGATGCCAAGACGGGGAGCGTGCGGACGGTATTGAATATTCCCGATAGTGCGGCTTCCAATCACAAGTTAACTGTCATTGGCGGCATTTTGGAAGCTACCTGTCGGCAACAGTTACAGGATTGGTTTAAGCGCAAGCGACGGTAGAGCAAATTTATACCTCTTTAGTTAATAAAAAATACCCCCAAATTCTCTAAGAACTTGGGGATACTTAAGGGCAATCGTTAATTAGAATTTACCAGCCAAGGCATCTACACATCGATCGCAAATTATTGGATGTTCGCTATTTTGACCGACGGTAGGTGAATAGTTCCAGCAGCGATCGCATTTGGTACCATCAGCATTTACGACACCAATTTTGCCACTTTCAACAGTTGTTTGATGTTGCAATCCTTCTAGTCGGCTGGCATCATCGATTAGCTCGACTTGAGATGCGAGGAAAAAGTACCGCAATTCGTCAATACCATTTGAGGTACTTTGTGGTGCGGCTGGTTGTGCGGGAACATGTACGGGTGTAGTTGGGATTAGTTCGCCTGAATTTTCGATCGCCGATATCGTGCGTTCGGTGTAATACTGTGCGCCGATGAGGTAATTTTTATAGGCAATTGCCCGATCGAATGTTTGTTTGCGTTTCTGTTTTGTTAACAAATTACGCACCACAAATAAGCCACTCATTACAATCCCAACTCCTTGGAGAGTCGTCTCTACAAACGGAATCCGATTGACGATATCGAGCAATCCGATCGCGATATACAATCCAAATGCTCCGGTTAAGACGAGGAGAATATTCCCAATCAATCGCCAACCTTTACTATAAGCCTCGATCGCCGTGGCAATCGTCGCGCCGATGGCATTACTACCGCTTGTCAAAGTTGCTTGCAATGCTGGCAATGGCGAAGCATTTACTAGTTTATCGATCGTCGGCGTCCGCGAATTAGTAGCACTAATTACCACTCCCCCCATCTTATTCCCCTCCTGGGAGGGGTTAAGGGTGGGTGTCATGGGTGCTGAAAATGCTTTCAACTTCGCTTTGAGTGTCGGATCGCTCACCTGCAACAACACTTTAGCCTCTAGACTCGAACCGATCGCTTTATCGGTGCGCGCCTGTTCCATCACCTTATTTACATCTGTCCGCAAGTCGCGGATTTTGTCCCAGGTGAGGGCTAAATCGGGCTGCAACCATTGCGGATCGAGTTTGACCCAACCAGACTCAAATACAGATTTATG
>NZ_PVWO01000358.1 GCF_003003845.1 Chamaesiphon polymorphus CCALA 037
TGGCAAATGAAGATTGATGATGCTCGCTGTAAACTTACTTCTCTTTACCCTAATATTGAATTTTGACACTGCACTAGCCGAAATTGGCGAACTAGCAGCCACGATCGTCCATGAGGTACGAAACCCCCTCACGACGATTATGATGGCTCTAAATGCCTTTAAAAAGCTGGAACTTACCGATCGATTTCAAGAATATCTCAACCTATCTTTAGATGAAGCCGATCGCTTGGAACGTTTGTTGAGTCAAATTTTGCTTTATTCTCGACCCCAAACACTCGATCGATGCGAACTAGAGCTAAACAGCTTCATCGCCGAAACGTTAAATATCTTGCAAACTATCCCTGTAGCTACGGGAAAACATCTAAATTTTAGTGCTAATAATACACCACTCAATATTTCAGCCGATCGCGATAAATTGAAGCAGGTATTAATTAACTTAGTCACCAATGCCTGTGAAGCTGTAAATACGGGCGAGGCGATCGCAATTAGCATTTAAGAGATTGAAAATCGACAAATTTGTATTTCAATTCAAAATGGTGGTACGCCGATTCCGGCTGACATTTTGCCACAATTAACCAAACCTTTTTTTACAACTAAAGCCAGTGGCACGGGATTGGGTTTAGCGATCGTCAAACGGATCGTCGAAGCTCATAATGGCGAGTTGGGGATTGAGTCATCAGAAGGGGTGGGATCGATCGTTACGGTTCAATTACCGCTGGTGTTATTTTAGATTAGAGAGCAAGCACATTGAGATTCACTTTCCCACCAATAATATGAAAAAAACAATCGGAGTTCTCTGCCTCGCAATTTTCCTCACCTCATTGGGGTGGAAATTAGCACAGGGTTTGATGACGGTAAAATCCGAACCTAGCCTCGTTGACATCGGCTATTTGCAAGTCAGGGACGGTTCTGTCTTAGAATTTAAAAATGGAAGGGCTACTATTATTTCAGGATCTGGACAGTACAGCATTGAGAGTCCCGTAAGTCATAAAATCGATCTCGGTATTTATCTAGCGGCATCGGCGGCATGCTTGTTTGCGGCGATCGCACTGCTAAAGAAGGAAAAAGCGTAAAAATAGTCATGTTGCGAATGAAACGGCTGTTGCTTTAATGCAGAAAATCGCCGAACGTCGCCATAGTGCGGAATAGGGGTTGAAACTTTGATATACTGGTTCGCAATAGAAATCATTGTTATGAGGGCTATCTGCAATGGCAGAACTACTTGCAAGAATCACAGTTAATCCCAAGCAGTGTGGTGGTCGTCCCTGCATTAGAGGTATGAGAATTCGAGTGTCGGATGTACTAGACTTATTTGCCGCAGGTCTGAGTTCCGAGCAAATTTTAGCAGAAATGCCCGATCTCGAAGCAAATGATTTGAAAGCAGCTCTTCTGTATGCCTCTCGGAAATTTAATCATCCGGTATTGGTAGCATGACAATCTGGGTAGATGCACATCTATCTCCTGGAATTGCAAGCTGGATTTCCAACACATTGGGGATTGAAGCAATAGCCTTACGCGATCTCGGACTAAGAGATGCTGAAGACACTGAAATCTTCGAGGCGGCAAAAGCACAGCAGGCGATCTTAATGACTAAAGATAGTGATTTTGTGGATTTAGTTGAGCGACTTGGTTCACCACCTCAAATTATTTGGTTGACATGTGGAAACACATCCAACGCTCGACTACGCGATATTTTAAGCGAGATGCTGCCGAGAGCGTTAGACCTCTTGAGATCTGGCGAGGCGTTAGTGGAAATTAGCGGAGATTGAAGGCGAGCTAACAATTGAAATGCAGCGGACGGTTGAAATTTGCTGATGCTGAGTTTGAGGTTGTCTACCGCCGCTGATTTGAGCCTTTATACAGATTAAGAGTATCGAAACCATCGCATACCCTACACATTACTCCCGCAAAGAATAACCGACACCGCGTGCGGTATGAATCAATCGTTTCTCACTATCCTGCTCCAACTTCAACCGCAGATAGCGAACGTAGACCTCGATAATATTTGAGTCACCCAAAAAATCATAACCCCAAATATTTTCGAGAATTTGCTCTCTAGTAAATACCTGGCGCGGATGACTCATGAGGTATTGCAGGAGATCGAATTCTTTGGCAGTTAAGTCGATCGATCTTTGCCCCCGATAGACTTCACGAGTACGGCGATTGAGGCTCAGATCTTCAAACTGCAACAAATCTGTATCTGTTTCCTGCGTGCGCCGCAGATGAGCGCGGATTCTCGCTAATAGCTCCTCAATACTAAACGGTTTGACTAAATAATCATCAGCTCCAGCATCTAAACCAGTCACCCGATCTCCGACTTCATCTTTCGCCGTCAGCAAAATTACCGGAATCTTAATTCCGGTCGATCTCAGTCGCCGACAGAGTTCTACCCCAGTCAAACCGGGCATCATCCAATCCAAAATCGCCAAATCTGGCTCCGACTCGCGCACCAAAGATAATCCAGACATGCCATCGTGTGCCACCGTGACGCGGTAACCTTCGCTTGCCAATTCCAACTCGATAAATCTGGCGAGTTTGATTTCATCTTCAACCAACAGGATATGTGGTGCTGTCATCTGTTTTTTCCTTCGCCTTTGTTGGTGGTGCTCATTCACTAATTATCCGCTCTTGGGCGGTTATTTAGGCATTTTCAAAGCTGGAGCAGACTGTACGGTACAGGGCATTTTGTCACATTGTTGCTTGTAGAGTTGTTCGACATAGGGCTTCTGCCACACCAGGGGAATTTCTAGCAATGATTTCACTCCAGTAAAAGCTTGCCCGACGAACAGGAGAAGTGCGATCGAATTTAAAACAATATGAATATTCCGCCACCGATGAGTACGATCTTGATAGATCTCTTTAACGATCGCTAGGGAAAAAATCATTAATATGGACGCAGTAATACCGTAATAGTAATGAGAAATATACCATTGAGCATCATTACGATAAACCCCATCCTGACTGCCTATCACAATTAATGCCACACTGGTAAGGATGGCAAATACACCTCGCCAGAGTCTGGTTTTTGCCTGGTAAAGAAAGGATAAGGATGCGATCGCTGCTACAAAGAAAAGAACGATCGAGATAACTTTGAATGGACTTGTTGCCCACACTTGTTTGTCTACAATATAGCCGAATACATCGACTGCAAATGCAATTAGCACGATACCCACTACCGAACCAGTCAGCCACCGACCTAATCGAACATGTTCGGAGCCTGCACTGGGCGGAATTGCACTTTTGGCTCCAGTTGCTACTTGCAACCGCCGCTGGCGAGTTTGGAGCGCATGGTTAACAACTATGCCAATTAATGGAAATACCACGATCGCCGCAATAAATGGATGTAATAATAAGATCGTATCTCTATCCATAATAATTAATTGATAATTGATAATTGATAATTAATACTTCAACTTCGCTCAGTATGAGTAATTTGATTGTTAGGATGAATTTAGATGCCATCGGAATAACGATTCCCAACTGGTTCGCCAGATCGACTATCGTATTTATGAAAGCAGTAGAAAGTAGGGTGGGCAATGCCCACCATCCAGAGATTAGGTGATTCAGACACAATAAATGTTTATTTATAAGTAGGTTATGTGAATTTTTTCATAAAATAGATTGTGTCTGAAATATAGCTGGTGGACTGGTGGGCAATGCCCACCCTACTACGCGATATCTGCTGTAAAAATCAGGGGTAAAGGACAAGGATAATTTCCGCTCACCTTTACCCATTTAACTACATAGTATTCATACTAATAACTGCAACCTAGCAAATTAGGTAATTACTTAACTTCACTGGCTGGGAATGCAGCTATTCTCCCTTTTCTAACAGCAACTACCACATCATAAGTAGCACAATAAGAGAATGTAACGTTATTAGCTTTGTTGTAAAGACTGACAACCATTCCTGCCCCACCAGGTTGAACTCCCAGCGGTTCTAAATCGCCGTAGAAAAACCGACGTAGCTGGTCGCCACCGCCAATCTGACCCTTGTTTTTAGTAATTAAGGTGATTCGCTCTTGGGCGGAAGGAAGGTCAGCGGCACTAGCCACGATTCCGATCGATGGCGCGAAAGTCCCAGGTGCAACATGACCGACAGTAACCAATCCCAACATTGCCGCACTGGTCAGTAAAGAAGTTAATTTCATAAAATTCCCGATCGAATATCGATAGTATGTGTTTCTGGCGAACCCAACTGGTTCACTAAATCAACTATCGCAGCTAGCACTGAAAGCTCTCTGAATTAGATCGATGGATTCCCTGAATTTATGCTGAGAATTCGATCGGTTAAATCTCAGCATTTTCTCAGCATTGATATTAAATAATATATATCTTGGTACAAGATGTGAGTTAGAAGATGCGGGCTTTGCGGAGGATAAATTGCAAAACGGTTTCTTCCTTAGAAATGATGTCGGCGCGGCCATCCATCCCCGATCGAATTAGGCAACTGCGATCGCCCTGCTTCAGCTTTAAGGCATCTGCTGTAATTGTTACCTCATAAATGCTATTGGTTGCCGTTGATGGCTGTTGGGCGGCATTTGTGGTGGTTTTGTCGATGGCTTTGGCATCGGCGGCAACTTCACTGACTGTGCCGGAGACGACGCCATAATCGCTATAGGGGCAAGCAGACACGCGCATTTGTACTTTTTGTCCGACTTTAACATTGTCGATATCAGCACTGGGCACGGCGGCTTCGATTTGGAGGGGTGCATTCTCCGGCACGATTTGGGCGATCCGATCTCCAGGACGCACGACTTGGGCGGTGTTGCGCAGGTTTAGCTCCTGAATCTTGCCGGAGATCGGGGCGAGAATGGGGGTAGGTTTGAGTTCGGTGACAATTTGGGCGATTTCGCGATCGTTAGTGGCGATCTGGTTGACGATTTCTACTCGCTGCTGGAGCAATTTTTGCCGTTCTTGTTGCAGGCGGGCGATCGCGGCTTGCCCATTGGCACGTTCGGCGGCAATTTTTTGGACGATCGTGGCTGATTCGGCAGAGCTGGGGTTGAGAGCAGCTTGGGCGCGTTGGACTCTAGCTTGGCTGGCGGCGATCGTTTGCTCTACCCGCGCGACGATCTGTAGTTGTTTGGCGATCGTTGCCTCTTGAGCGGCGATCGATTGCTCTTGTTGAGCGGCAGCTAATTGGACTTCTTCTAATTGATTTGTCGAAATCGCGCCAGCAGTAGCAGCACTTTCGTAGCGTTGGGAGCGAGTGATGGCAGATTGGTAACCAGCTTGGAGAGATTTTAAATTAGCCTCAGCTACTTTCAACTCGCTGTGGGCGACTTGGCGTTCTTTTTGGGCGGTGCGCCAATTAGCTTCGGCTTCGGCGACTTCGGCTTGGGTGGTAATTTGTTTGTCGCGATACTCTCGCTGGGATCGGCTGAGTTCTGATTGGATCCCGACGATCGAGCGTTCGCTGCGATCGCGTTCGGCGGCACCTTGGAGATCGAGGGCGGCGATCTGGCGATCGATCGCGCTAATTTGTTGCTTGGCTTTTTGGATATCGCCAGCTAATTGGTTGCGTTTAGTTTGTAATTTACTTTCTTGCCGCAAGTCGATGACGGTGGCGATCTGCTCGCCCTGGCGCACGGCTTGATTTTCGCGCGCGGAAATACTCACGATCGAACCTTCGATCGTCGATTGGACTAGGCGCAGTTCGCCGACGGGGCGAATGCTGGCGGGGGCTTGCACGGTAACTTTGTATTTTAAAATCGCGCTCAGGGCGATGGCTGCGCCAAAGCTACCTACCATCACAGCCCCGCCGACTGTCACCCACTGTCCGACTGAGGGCAAAAATTCTGTCGGTGTAGTCGGCTTAAAGATCTCGGATGCCTGTGGTGTCACGAATGAGAGCGCGCCACTGCCCAATCCTGGTGGGGTTAATCTCGATACGGGGAGTAGTTCGACGGCATCCCGCGCGAGGGTTGTGACATGGCGGCCATTATTGGCAATATTGGTGGGAGTATTGTCTCTAGCAGAAAAGTTAGAATCATCCATAACTAGTTAGGGGATAGGGGAGCTAGTGCTGAGTTTTAAGTTGCTGGTGCTATGGGAACTGGAGTTAGTGCTGAGTTTTAAGTTGCTGGTGCTGTGGAACCCGGATCTGGGGGAGGCTTCCCCCAGACCCCCCGTTGAGGGGCAGGGTGCCGCCCCTCAAACTCCCCTGCACA
>NZ_PVWO01000359.1 GCF_003003845.1 Chamaesiphon polymorphus CCALA 037
ACCCATTACCCATTACCCATTACCCATCCACCCATCCACCCATCCACCCATCCTCCTACCGCTTCCTCCACGATCGCGTTCAGCAAGCTGCTTATTCGCTGATTCCGGAGAGTCTGCAACAACAGACGCATTTACGGATCGGACGGTTATTGCTCGCTAATGCTCCAGATCGCCAGCAGTTGGCGAAGTTGTTTGAGATCGTCAGTCATGTGAATAAAGCGATCTTGTTAGTGCAGGAGCCAGCCGAACGCGAACTGGTGGCAGAACTGAATCTCCAGGCGGCGCATAAAGCCAGATCTTCAAATGCTTATGGTGCAGCCTCTAGCTATGCGCGGATCGGCACTGAAATTCTGGGAGAATCGGGCTGGACGCAGCAATACTCGCTGACGCTAGCACTTCACGAAACACTAGCGGATGCGGCTTTACTCAGTGGTGACTTGGCATCGGTGACTGGAATGGTGCAAATCGTCTTAGATCGGGCGCATACGCCACTCGATCGAGTCAAAGCTTATGAAACGATGATTCATTTTCATGCGATTCACCAGCAGCACCAAGAGGCAATCTCGTGGGGATTGGAAATCCTACAACAGTTAGGGATTAAGTTATCACCAAAACCCGATCGATTAATGCTCGTCCGTGAATTAGCGAAAACAAAACTTGCTTTAGCGGGCAAATCCGATCGACAATTGTTAGATTTACCCCAGATTATCGATCCCGTAAAGATGGCTAAGTTGCGGATCTTAGATTTGATGCAGGCTCCCGCTTTTTTCTGTTCTCAAGAATTGATGGCTGTCTTGAGTATGGTGGGAATTCGGCTGACTTCGATCGATGGCAATAGTCCTTGGGCGGCGAGTTTTTATGCTACGTACTGCATTGTAATCTCGGGATTGGGCGAATTAAAACAGACTTATCGGCTCGGACAGTTGGCCACTATTCTAGTCGATCGGCAAACCGATCGATCGATTTCGGCACGGGTAAAAGTGGTGGCGGCTTGGTATACAAAACCTTGGCAAGAGCGATTGCGAACTACAATTCCGCTGATAGATGAGAGCGTCTGCATGGCGACGGGTAGTGGCAATCTTCAGTATATCGGCATCAATGCGGGGGTGTCGATCGCGACTAGATTCTATGCTGGCATTCCTTTAGATGAGTTAGTCGATCGTATTCCGGCGGTAGAAAAATTAATTGTTGGATCTAAGGATGAAAATAGCCAACAGTTTTTCGATCTGATGTGCCAAACGATCGGTAATTTACGTTTACCATCGAGCCAACCGACGGCGATATTGAAGGGCAAAGATGAGCTGTCATTAATAGCTCAGTGGCAAGCTCGCAATGAAGCCATTTTGTTATCGACAATGTATGGGTTCCAAACTTTGCTGGCTTATCATTTTGAAGATATTCCCCAGGCGTTAATCTATGCCGACGCTCAGTTACCCTATGAATACTCCGCTAAGGGTGGATACGCGATCGCCAGGATCTGGATGTTCGATGCGCTCACGCGCTTGGCAGCCTATCCCCACGACAAGCAAATTCAAAAGCAATTACTCCAGCGCGTCGATGAAACTCAGAGCGAATTAGGCAAACGCGCGCGCTTGATGCCTGCTAATTTTCAACATCAGTACGATCTGGTAGCGGCAGAAAAATGTCGGGTATTGGCAGATTTTACCCAAGCGATCGAATTATACGATCGGGCGATCGCGGGAGCCAAGGAGAATGAATATCTGCAAGAAGAAGCCCTAGCCAACGAATTGGCGGCGAAATTTTATCTCAATTGGGGTAAAGTCAAAATTGCGACGGTCTACATGCAGGATGCTTATTATTGCTATGCAAAATGGGGTGCCAAAGCCAAAACCAACGACCTAGAACGCCGCTATCCCCAACTGCTCGCGCCGATCTTGCAAGCACAACAGCTAGAATTTAATTCCCTGTGTAGCCTCGCCAAAATTACCAACTTACCCATCCCATCTCTGCGTCAGGGTGCAACGTTAGATTTGGTCTCGGTAATTCAATCGGCTCAAGCTCTATCTGGCAACCTCGAACTCGAAGAACTCATCCACCAACTCAGCCAAGTCATTCTCCAAAATTCTGGTGCCCAAACTTGTATCTTGGCATTGCCAGATCGTCACAATGAATGGCAGATTCGCTCGATTTCCACTTTCAATGCTATGGAAATTGCCACTACAGCCCTGTCTCCAAGACTGGTAAATAGCGATGCCTATCCAGCTAGCTTGATTTATTGGATTAAAAATAATCAAGCTACTATCGCCTTCGATGCGCGCCAGCCCTTAGAGGTGCCCGATCTCTACTTGCTCAAATATCAGCCGCCCAGTGTGTTGGCATTGCCGATCGTCAAGCAGGACAAAGTTTTGGGCGTTTTGTATCTCGAACACCGCCAGATTCCCGATCTATTTACAGATAATCATAAAACCGTAATTTCGTTTTTGTGTACCCAAGCCGCGCTCGCGCTCCACAACGCTCAACTCTACGAATCTGTCGTCCAACGTTCTGCCGCGATCGAAGCATCTCTAGACGGCTTCGCGATCCTCGATGGCGATCGCTTTATTTATGTCAATCAAAGCCATGCCGAGATGTTTGGCTACAGCGTCGCCGAAATGCTCGATCGAGATTGGCACTGTCTCTATTCGCCCGCCCAAATTCACGAGTTTGAAACCACAGCCTTTCCTGCTGTCGGGACATTGGGGCAATGGCGCGGCGAAGCGATCGCAATTCGCCAGGATGGTAGCACCTTCGATGAAGAAGTTACCTTATTCTTACTTGACAATGGTCAGTTAATATGTATCTGTCGAGATATTACCGCTCGCAAGTCGATGGAAATCGCCTTACGCGAGTCAGAGGATCGCTATCACCAACTCGTCTCCAACGTACCGGGCGCGCTCTATCAGTTTGAGGTCACCGCTGACGGTACTCATCGACTCAATTATGTGAGTGCCAGATTTTATGAAATTTTCGAGGTGTTGCCCGATGTCGTGGTGGGAGATCTGGGGGTCTTGCTAGCGCAGATCTTACCAGCAGACCGACCCAGCTTCAATCGATCGATTAAAAAGGCAACTAAACTAGGTCAGTCGTGGATGTGGCAAGGGCGCATCTCCACCCCTTCAGGGAAAATCAAATGGATTCGCGGCGAATCCCGACAGATCGCTATTGCTAATGGCACGTTGGCGCAGCAGTTCTCTGGGCGAATGGTGTGGGACGGGATTTTGGTAGATGTGACCGAACAGCAAGCCGCGCTACACGAACGCCAGCTCGCCCAAATCGCCCTGCGTCAGTCCGAAGCTCGCTATCAGAAGTTGTCCGACAATATTCCTGGCGTCATCTATCAATTCCGATTGGCCCCAGATGGTAGTATGAGCTATCCATATATTAGTTCGGGCTGTTGGGATTTATTCCAACTCACGCCCGCAGCGGTAATGACTGACTCTAGTTGTTTGCTGGAGATGTTGCATCCTGACGATGTGCAATCATTTCAACAGGTGATGGCGGTATCTATCCAAAATCTCACTCCCAAATTGTGGGAAGCCAGAGCGATCTTAAAATCTGGAGAGATAAAGTGGATCGAATCTGCTTCTTGTCCCGAATTACAATCCGATGGTGCGATCGTTTGGGATGGCGTGATGCTCGATATCACCGCACGCAAACAAGCTGAAATTGCCCTACGTCAGTCCGAACAACGCTATCAAAGGTTAGCCGACAATATTCCAGGAGTTATCTATCAATTCCGATTGGCACCAGATGGCAGCCGCAGCTATCCATACGTTAGTTCGGGCTGTTGGGATCTGCTCCAAATTTCCCCCGCAGCAGTCATGGCTGATGCCAACTCTCTGCTCGAAATGATGCATCCAGATGATGTGCCAGATTATCGCCGCAGCATGGTAGAGTCTACCCAAAATCTGACGCCGAAATTTTGGGAAGGTCGGTTAGTGCTCGATTCTGGGGAGATTAAATGGATTAAATGTGTCTCGCGTCCCGCATTGCAACCCGATGGCGCGATCGTCTGGGATGGCATCATGTTAGATATTACCGTCCAAAAAGCCGCACAACAGGAACGCCAACGCCAAGAAGATGCCCTCAAAGCGATCGTTACCTGGTCGGAACAGGGCAAGACTGGGATGGATTTTTATCAAGCTTGTCTTCGGTATCTCGCCGACAGCTTTGGCGTCCAGTATGCTTTTCTAGCCAAACCGAGCGATCGATCGACAACTAAAACTGAAGTCGTATCGCTGTGGACGGGTACCGAATTTTTAGCAGCTTACGAAATAGATTTAGTCGATACTCCTTGCGGCGTCACTTACCAAAATGATTGGGGTATTTTCCCCGACAACCTCCAATTACATTTTCCCAACGCCACCATCATCGCCAGTTTGCAAGGTGAAAGTTATCTCAGCGTAGCGATTCGCGATTTTGAAGGGAATATTTTTGGCAATCTTGGCATCATCGATACCAAGCCGTTACCCGCAGATATTTCGGCTTGGCAATTTATCATCCAACTCTTTGCCGATCGGATTGCCGCCGAAATCAAGCGTCAAGCCGACGAATCCGAACTCCGCAAACGCCAACAGCAGATCGAGGCATTTATCGACAATTCGTCAGCAGCGATGTATCTCAAAGACTTTGAGGGACGTTATCTTCTGGTCAATCAAACTTGTACCGATTTGATGGATGGTAATCTACACTTAATCTTGGGTCACACAGATTACGACATTTTCCCCTTAGAGATCGCCAACCGATCGCGGGAAACAGATCTAGCCATTATGCGATCCGGTTTAGCTAGTACATTAGAAGAGCTAGTCATCCATCCTGATGGTACAGAACATACCTATATTTCCAATAAATTTGCCCTGATCGATGAGGATGGTAAACCTTATGGACTCGGTGGCGTGTCTACAGATATTACCGATCGCAAGCAAGCCGAAGAAATCGTGCGTCAAACCAATCTCCAGCTCGAAGCGACGATCGAGGAACTCCAAGAGGCAACCCACCTCAAGGATGAGTTTCTGGCTACCATGAGTCACGAACTCCGGACGCCGCTCAATGCGATTTTGGGGATGTCTGAAGCCTTGCTCGAACAAGTATACGGCTCTCTCAATCCCAAGCAACTTAATTCGATCTCGACGATCGAGCAAAGCGGCGAGCATTTATTATCGCTAATCAATGATATTCTCGATGTCTCCAAAATTTCCGCAGGCAAACTCGAACTGAATATCAGCGAGGTTTCGATCGCCGAATTATGTCGATCGAGTCTGACTTTAGTCAAACCACAAGCCATTAAAAAGCAGATTCAGCTCGATACCGATCTCCCCACCCATCTCGATCTCATTACGGTAGACGAACGGCGGATGCGCCAAGTTTTAATCAACTTACTCAATAATGCTGTCAAATTCACGCCGCAAGGGGGGCTAGTCAAGCTCTCCGTCTGGGCACAACCCCTCTCCCCCATGCTTGCCTCCGAGCATCCCCAAGATTATTGTCTGTGCTTTGCCGTCAGCGATACTGGAATTGGCATCAGCGAGGTCGATCGATCCAAGCTGTTTCAACCCTTTATTCAGATCGATAGCCGTCTGGCTCGCAAATATCAAGGGACAGGATTGGGACTAGTGCTCGTCAAACAAATTACCGAATTACATGGCGGTCAGATTACTGTTGATAGCGAAGTGGATCGCGGTAGTTGCTTTACGGTGATGCTGCCCCAAACTTACCGCCTGTCGGGTGCGACAGATCCAGATGGAGATCGGCGTCCAGAGTTCGCGGCTGTCGATCGTCCGCACCTGGAACCGTGGAAGGCTCCACCGCTGTTGCTGATTGAAGACGATCGGGCGATCGTCGATACCTTCTCTAGCTATCTGATGGCCGTCGGTTATCGCGTCATGGTGGCTCAAACCGGACAGCAGGCTATGTCTATTCTGGAGGGTTGCTGCTCTGCCGCGATCTCTCGCAGCCCTCGTCCAGCAATAATTTTGATGAATATTCACATGGCTGGACTTGATAGCATCGCCACCATCAAGTGGATTCGCCAACATTCTCCCCAAGTTCACATCCCGATTATCGCCCTCACCACCCACTCCACGATCGGCGAACGCGAAAAATACTCGAACTATGGTGCCGATAACTACCTCACCAAACCAGTCAAACTCCGCGAACTCCATCAGACT